>JAHJTO010000067.1 GCA_018829845.1 Nanobdellota archaeon | reverse complement strand
CTTATGTATTGGGAAAACCTATGCAAGACTTAAGCCCTAGAATGGGCATGTCTGACTTGGGTATAGACGTATACAGATAAAAATTTGATTAAGGATTATTTCCTTAGAATTTATTTTTCAGGTCGGCCTTCGGGCCGGCCTACCTTTTTATTTTTTAACTGATAACGAAAGTCTATTTTAAATCCCAATAATCTTTAAAAATAATATAAAGCCATTAATGATATGCCTGAAGAAATAGAAAGAAAATTCTTGATAGCTGAAGACAATATAGACTATTCTACAAAAGATTTATTTAAAATTTATGATTCGATAAATGCGCTTGGAAAAGATGTAACTGAAAATAATTCATATAAAAATAAAAATCTTGCAAGATGATAAATTAAGTATCAAGTTTCTTTCCAATCTTATAGGGCTTCGTTTTATAGGAATTAAGTCTTAAAACAGAATTCAATTCCGGCTTCAACCTTTCTTCGACTTTCTCATCAGCATATCCCACCGGAAGAACTGCTTCAACATCCATCTCTGAAGGAATATCAAGAATTCTTCTAATGGCATTTTCATCAAATGATCCCACCCAACATGTGGCCAGTTTAAGGTCAGTAATTCTTAGAAACATATTTTGTATTGCTGCTCCAGCCTGCTGTTTTATGTAATTGTTAGCATATTTGCCATACATCTTCTCTGTCTGTTTTTTATCAGAACATACCACTATCAAATAAGGTGCTTTTGCAATGAAAGTTTGTCCAAGGCACGCCTCAGCAATCTTATTCTTCTTTTCATTGTCATTTACAATTATCGTTCTCACAGAAAACAATCCTCCTGCACAGGGAGCATTCAAAGAACATGAGATTATATCCAACATCTCCTTCTCACTAACATCTTTATTTTTGAACTTTCTGACGCATCTTCTTTTTTCGAGGGCATCTATCAATTGCATAAGAGTTATAGCCCCCCTCGATATAAAAACCTTTTTAACATAGTGTTGATTGATAATATTAGGAAGGGGAAAATGAAATTTAGCCAATTTACAGAATATCTTGAGAAGCTAGAGAAAACATCGAAAAGGCTTGAAATGTTCGAGATTCTTTCTGAAATGTTCAAGAAAGTAGACAAGAATGAGGTCAAACCAATAGTTTACTTCACTCAGGAACAGCTCCTTCCCCCATTCTATGGACTTGAGATTGGAATGGCAGAAAGCATGATTAAAAAGGCCCTTATGAAGATATCTAAAGAAAGTGAAAAGGACCTTCAAGCATTGTATAAAAAGATTGGAGATATGGGACTTGTTGCAGAGCAAACCAATCAAAATAATCCATCTAAAGGACTTACAATAGGGGAAATATATGACTGTCTTTACAATACTGTAAAAATTTCTGGAGAGGGAAGCGTTGAGAAAAAAACTGATCACATTGCAGAACTTCTCAAAAAATGCGATTCAAAAGAATCGAAGTATGTTGTGAGATTTATTTTGGGAAGATTAAGACTTGGAATAGGCGATCCAACAATAATGGACTCTATGAGCAAAGCCATTTCAGGAGATAGAATGGCTCTAAGAAAAGATATTGAGAAAGCCTACAACCTCTGTTCAGATCTCGGATGGGTTGGAGAGGAATTATTTAAGAAGGGAATTGATGGTTTAAGGAGTTTCAAGGCAAAGGTTGGAAATCCCATAAGAATGGCTGCTGCAGAAAGATTGCCTTCAGCAAAGGAAATTATTGGAAAAATGGGGAAATGTGCCGTAGAAAAAAAATATGACGGCTTGAGATTGCAATGTAGTAAAGACTGTGATAAAGTAGAAATCTTCTCAAGAAATCTTGAAAGAATGACTCCTATGTTCCCCGACATTGTTGAAGGGATAAAAAAACAGATAAATGCAAATACTGCAATCCTTGAAGGAGAAGCGGTCGCATATAATGAAGAAACCGGGGAGCTATTCCCCTTCCAAGTAACCATAACAAGAAAGAGAAAATATGACATTGAAGAAAAGGCAAAGGAAAAACCACTGGTCCTATTCGCCTTTGATCTACTGTATATTGATGGAAAGGACATAACAAGAGAAGCCTATGAAGATAGAAGAAAGAAACTTGTGAGTATAATCAAAAAAGGATTTACAATAAGAGAATCTGAAAGAATAGTTACAGACAGTCCAAAGGAGCTTGATGAATACTTTGAAGAGTCTATTGCACTTGGAAGCGAGGGGATAATGGCAAAGAGGCTTGATGCCCCCTACGAAGCTGGAATGAGGAATTTCAATTGGATAAAATTGAAAAGAAGCTACAAGGGAGAGCTTAATGACACTATTGACATTGTTCCCATAGGGTACTTCAAGGGAAGAGGAATGAGAGCTAAATTCGGCATAGGAGCCTTGCTGGCAGCAGTATATGATGAGAAAACTGATTCATTCAAGAGCATTGCAAAGATAGGCTCTGGCCTCACAGAAGACCAATGGGTTGAAATAAGAAAATTGTTAGACAAGAACAAAGTTGAAAAGAAACCTGCAAGAGTTGACACGGAAATAGTTCCCGATGTCTGGACAACTCCAAAATACATATTCACAGTCATGGCCGATGAAATCACTCTCTCACCAATGCACAATGCAGGAAAAGTAGGAGAAAAACCAGGCTTTGCTTTAAGATTCCCAAGAATTCAGGGATGGATAAGAAAAGACAAGAAGCCAGAAGATGCAACAACTGTAAAAGAAATATCACAAATGTTCAAGATGCAGAAGAGAGTTAAGGCTGTTTCTTTCGGAAGATAATTATTTAGAAGTTCTCTTAAAAATTAAAAACGCCGCAAAAAGAACTATTAGGAACAATCCCATTGAAATTAATACTGCGCCCGTTTTGCAATCTCCATCTTTCATTTCTCCGAACATTGGACAATCAGGATCACATATTCCATCCTGGTATGGAAGGCAGATATTATCCTTTTCAGCCATGCTACAATCCGATTTGCATTCTAGATAGTTCTCTTGGGATTGGCAAACATCATCCCCGCAAGTTTCTGCAAATGGTGCGAGGCTCATGGAAGAAAGTTTGTTTTCTTCAAGGTCATAGACTTCGAGCGTTTCCCCTTCCTTGAAGTATGGGAAGTTCAATGTGTAGTTCAAATTAAAAGGGATTGCAAGATTATTTGAGGTGGTTTTTTCTAGACCTGAAGAAATATGCCATTCAGTTGGAAGTTTAAAATTGAATATGCTGAGAATCTTTCCATCGAAAGAGATTATTTTTCCGAGATATTTTTTTCCCTCCTTGATTTCTTCAGAAGATGAATTGGTTACAAACAATTTTTCAACAGCAATATTCCCGCCATTGTAATCTAACGTTACAACATAGCTCCTTTCAAGCTGTACAACTTTTTTTGTTTCTTTAACTGATTCTTCAGAATCATAAAATGAAAGGGTTTTTGTGAGCAGGAGTGTATCTAATGGTCCAAAATCTGGAATATAAACATTCATAAGACTTCCATTCTCAGTGGATCGGTAAAGATTTGTATAGCCGCATGTCTTGAAACATCCTGTACCCGGAATGTTCCCCCACTTTCTACATTTATTATTATCACAGTTAGGAGCATTAGTATTCCCGGTTGTCCCATAACTGTACTCATCCCCCAATTCCCCAAAGGTGTGTCCAAATTCATGAACTAAAACAAGTCCTGCCCTTGGATCATCTATGGTACACACTGCAGAATAATCCTTTGATGCTCCGCAGAATTTTTTAGTGTCTATCAAAACAGAGATCTGATCATGAGGGCATACTGAGGCGATCCTCTTTACTTTTTCATCATCGCAGCAAACCAATCTGTCCATTCCAAAACATCCCAGTTCGCATCCCAAATCAGAAGTCCCATTTACAAAATAAAAATTAAACTTTCCTCCATTTGATTTGAAGGGTTCTACCCCAAGGAGACCATTGTTTTCCCCATTAATATCAGCATAGTACAAAACATCCGAATAAAATTTGTTGAGATCAGAATAATTTTCTGCAAGGAATACCATATCTACTTTTTCCTCCGGATTCCCGGAATAAAATACGCTGAAGCAATTTGGAGAATATAGTGTAAAATTTGCAACATTATTGAATTTCTTAATTTCCATTTGAGGCATCTTCTTCAAATCTATGGTTGGTTTGATTTGTGGATTTTGAATGCTCTCTGATGATCTAATTTTAAATACTACAATATTCTCCGTGAACTCTCCCTCTCCCAAATTTGTTGTATCTAGAATATTTGCATAAAGATAATCATTCTCTTCCCCATCAGAATGTTTTCCATCATCATAAAGTGGAAGAGACCTTAAAACCCTTCCATCCTTTTCTATCTCAATCTCCACCAAATGGGTTGGAACATTCATCCTTGCAGAAAAGATTATCTTTGAGCCTGTTTGGGCTTCTGAAGGATAAATCTTGATATTTTCAGAGAATGCTTTTTTTGAAGCAATCTCTTCCATTGAAAGGGCAGAAGAGATTTCCTGTTGAATACTCTTTTCACCCTGGGCACAAACCCCAACTAGGATAATTGGAACAGTTAGGATGATAAATAGGAAAATGATAAAAAACTTTCCAGGAGTTTTAGTCACATAATGGAACCTGATTCCCGGTGTGCCAGAAGCTCTGCTTTTTAGCATGCCAAAAACCTTTGGGTTTTTTAGCGCGAAAACTCCTTTTTTTAATGAGAGGTTCATTGTTTAATAAAGAAAGAACGGGCTTTAAATATTTCCTTGCTTTTTAACTGTAGAAATAAATTCTTTCTTCTTGCATTTCGCAATTTTATTGCATCTAACCATCTCCAAATAAGACGTGATCAATGAAATTAGCACCAGTATAAAGATGATTATCAAAATCCACCACCAGTTTACAAATGCTGAAAATTGTATGTTCCTTATCCATTGGAAGCTTATTTTTTCATTGCAATATCCAAAAATTTCAGTCCCCTCACATTCCAAGACCGGGGCAGGAAGTGATTGTGAATTGGAACTGGCTGTTCCTCCAATTGACCCTGAAGAATTATTCATAGCAGGAGTTTTTGATGCAGAAGATCCTCCGCCCCCGCCACTTCCGCCAGAACCTGCGGGCTGTTGATCTTCATTATTATATAAAGAAGAATTGTCTGTTAAGTTTGTAGAATTTTCGTTGTTTGTTTCATTAAATGTAGTTTCATTTGACGATTCGGACACAGCCATAATTAAAGCATTGTATAAATTATTTGAAAGATTGCAGTCATTTGCAACATCCGCAGATATTCTGAAATGATATTCTTTGGACTCATTTGCAATAAATAATATGCTAACATCTGCTTTTTGATTGGTACTCAATGGCCCTATATCTCCTCTAGCCAGTTCCGCCTCCTTGCTGCCTGAAATTTCATAGAACACCACACTCACATTAGAAGCATTTCCCTCCCCAATATTTTCGATATTTGCAGTAATATTTGAGTCCACCCCCACAGTTAGCCGCTGATTTGATTCCAAATAAGAAGCAACATCTGGTTGGGGGGTGGCAGGAAGAGAGCCATCTTCATCAGTAAAATTACTATCAATTGTTTCATTAAAATCAGCCGTGTCATTTATCAAATCTGAAAAATCATCAGTTTCATTTGTTAAATTGTCTGTTTCATTGAGTTCTTCACATTCTCCACAGTCCTGTGGATAGGTAGAACAATTCTCAGCAAGAATTGTTTCTTCCAGAGTAAATTTAAATCTTCCAAAAATAGGATCAGTCCAATATTCCTTTTCCCTTATCTGAAGGATTGAAGTAGGAATATAGGTTATGGAGATGCTTTTCAACCGATTTTCCTTCTTTTCGTCGTAAGCTTCAATTTCCACAATGCTTCCTGCAATCAATCTCTCTCTTCCAATAAGTTTGCTCCATTCTTCCACTCCTTTTCCATTTTCCAAAACAATTTTTCTTGCTCCAAAAGAAAATAGCATGCTGTCATTGGCAATCTCCTCAACACCTGCTGTGATATTATCAGACAATTCAATGATATCCCCCACATTTACTGAAAAATTATTTCCACCTATAGAAACTTCAGAAGATTTTTTCTTATCATCAAAATTAACAAAGATGGAATACTCTTTCCCATTATAATTAATTATAGACTCTTTTCCAAAAGAAACTTTTTGGCTCTTCTCGTTATTCATTAAAATAATCTTCTTGAGATTATTGCCTTCGGAATGCATCATCCTCCATTCTTCTCCAAATATTTTGAGAATGGGATGTTTGAAATCCCCGGTAATTGGTGACGATTCATTTGAAAAGTTTATAATGTATCTGTAAGCAGGAGTATTATTTGAAAGTTCGAGGCGGGATGAATTTTCTCCTATTAAAAATTTATTCCCATTTTCAAAAAATTCTATTCTCTGTTCGCATGGAACATCATCAAAACCATTTCCAAATTTATCCACATATCCGCATTGTTCCAACAACGGGAAATCAAAGCGATTTACAAAGGTTTTTTTATGATATATGTCTTGTTCATCCTCCAAATAAAATCCATAACATTTTTCAGAAAGAGAGCATATCCTTACATCCCCATTATCCTTGTCTTGGCATATCCCGTCTCCCTGTCCTCTTTGAGGTTCAAGCAGGCCCGCGATTGTCAAAGCTTTTGTGAATGCATGTTTCATGGCCATTCCAACCCGACATAGGGCAGTATTACACTCTGGAGCATTTTCTTGGATAGCATTATCCTGCTCCAACAGGATTTTCTCTTCAAATTCCAAGCCTATGGAGGGTGCTGGAAGTCGATCTATAGATGATGCCTCTTGACCCAGAGATGCAATAGAAAGTGGTTGAATCACTGGAGCTTCTTGGCCCATTGCAAAAGACGCCGGAAGAAAGAAAAGACCAATAAGAATGCTCAAAAACAAACAAAATTTCCACCCCATTTTTATGAGATAATAAGATAGGAAGAGATTATAAATCTTATTTATCATCGATCATTCAAAATTTTTCACCTCGTGGCATTTAAAAAGCTTTAAAAAGGGGGTTTATTTATAAATAGCATGGGTTCAGATCTCAAGGTACAAAATATCGTTGCTACTGCTTCTCTAGGTAAAGAAGTTTCACTTGTTAAATTAGCAAGAACAGAAGCCAACACTGAATATAATCCTGAGCAGTTTCCAGGGCTTGTCCTAAGAATAAAGAAGCCAAAATCAGCAGTCTTAGTATTCTCTTCTGGAAATCTGGTATGTACTGGAACAAAGAGTGTCGCCCAGGTAAAGGAAGTGATAGTGCATGTAATCAAAATCCTAAGAAAAATAGGTGTAAAGGTCACAGAAAAGCCGAAAATTAATGTTCAAAACATTGTTGCATCTGGAAGCGTCAATCTAACTTTAAATCTTAATCTCCTTGCTCTTGAACTTGAAAACACAGAATATGAGCCCGAGCAATTCCCAGGACTAGTATATAAGCTTGGAGAGCCAAATGCGACATTCCTTCTCTTTAGTAATGGGAAGCTTGTATGTACTGGAACAAGAAACAGAAAAGAGCTTGAGACAGCAAGAGAGAAGCTTCTTAAGAATTTGAAAAAAGCCATAAAGAACATAAAGAAATAAGTTCTTTGGGCACCAAAAATTTTCTCAATTTTTTAGTGCAATCAGAAACATCAAGAAATAAGCTTTTAGTGCTTAGAAAGTCAAACTTTCTGCAGGGCGGGAACATTTCATGTCCCTTGCCATTTCTTATCTAATAGGGGTTACGAAGACTTTTTTAACCTATTTTGTGAATAGTCAATATTATAGCACCATAACTTGAAACAATAGTATATTTTGCAATATATTTGGTTTTTGTGCATAAAGTATTTAAGAGCTGAAAATCAGCTTTTTTTATGATAAAATCAAAATGATTTTGTCATGCCAGAAACTTCCGTTTCTGAGCATATAAGAGAGGAACATGGATAATAAAAAGAATTTCATGATGGGATGCGGGATTCATAAAAACCCGCAGGAGGTTTTTATATGGCAACATCTGAAGAATTAATAAATGACGCGAAGGAATTTTTTCAATCATATAAGCAAGAGATGGGAAAATTTGCCAAGGAAGGAAACAAAACAATCCAAATATCTTTCCAGGATCTTTCTGCCCATTCCCATGAACTGTCCGAATTGCTGATGCAGCAGCCAGAAGAGACAATAAGGCTTCTTGAGCTTGCCCTGGAAGAGACCGGACTAATTTCAAACGGCAGAATAAGACTTCTTGATCTTCCACAGACACAAACAATAAAGGTCAGAGATATAAGAGCGAGACATCTTGGCCAAATGATTATGATGGAAGGGCTCATAAGACAGGCATCTGATGTCAGACCACAAGTTGTAAATGCTAAATTTGAATGTCCCAATTGCGGATCAGTCATTTCAGTTCTCCAGATAGATAAAAACTTTAGAGAACCTACGAGATGCTCGTGTGGGAGAAAGGGCGGATTCAAACTTTTGAGCAAGGACATGGTGGATGCTCAAAGAATAGTAATAGAAGAACCTGCAGACCAACTTACTGGATCAGAACAACCTCGAAGATTGAGTATTTTTCTAAAAGAAGATCTCGTAGAGCCAAAGATGGCAGAAAAAACCACCCCTGGAAGCAGGGTAAAAATAATCGGGGTCTTGAAAGAAGTACCCGTTCCATTGAACACTGGAGCAATCTCAACAAGATTTGACATTGCAGTGGAAGCAAATAACATTATCCCTCTTGAAGAAACATACTCAGAAATAAAAATCACAGATGAAGATGAAAAACAGATAAAAGAACTTGCATCTGATCCACAATTATTCATGAAACTGAGAAACAGTATTGCTCCTTCAGTACTTGGAATGGATGAGGTAAAGGAGGCTTTGATCTTACAGCTATTTGGGGGAGTAAGAAGAATAAAGAGCGATGGGGGATTCACAAGGGGAGACATGCACGTGCTTCTTGTAGGGGATCCTGGCGTGGCCAAATCTATTCTCCTGAAATTCATTTCTCAGATTGCTCCAAAAGGAAGGTATGTTTCTGGAAAGTCTGTAAGTGCGGCCGGTATGACTGCCACAGTTGTCAAAGATGAATTTTTGAAAGGATGGAGCCTTGAGGCAGGGGCAATGGTCTTAGCGCATAAAGGACTTTGTGCAATTGATGAAATTGCCCAGATGAGTGAGGAAGACAGATCCGCAATGCATGAGGCCATGGAGCAGCAATGTTATCACTATGACACTCTAATCTCATTGGCAGATGGTTCCGAAAGAAAAATCGGAGAAATAGTTGAGGACCTTCTGCTGCAAAATCAGAGCGAGATTATTCAGGGAAAGGATTGTTTGATTCTACCAGTGAAGGATTTAGAAGTAATGACTACGGATTGGACTAAAACATTCAAAACTAAAGTAGCTAGAATAAGTAAGCATAAAGCATTTGATAAATTCATAAAGATAAAATTTGGAAATGGTCGAAAGATAACAGTCACCCCAGAGCACCCAGTTTTCTGCGCAGAGAATGGAACTATAGTCACAAAAAGAGCAGATAAAATCAAGATTGGAGAAAATGTCCCGATTCCATTGTCCATGCCAATAGAAGGAGAAGAGCAGAAATTTATTTTCCATCAAACCAATCAACGAGCCAAGGCGCACATAAAAATTCCTGAAAAAAATGGTGAAGATATTTTTAAGATTGCAGGGTATTTGATCTCAGAAGGATCACGAGAGATCAATCGTGGAAAGCTTATAGGCCTGAATTTCACAAATAAGGATCAAAGAGTTCTTGATGATTTTGAAAAGTGCATGGAAAATAAATTTGGAGTACGTCCATATAAACAATTAAGAATAGATGAGCATGAGGGGAGGTATTCCTACAGATACACTTCGACAGAGTTGGCAGAATTCTTCAGATTGAACATGCCAGAGATTCTTAGACTTTCTGATAAGAAAGAAATTCCAAGGATATTAATGAAAGGAAAAAAAGCTGATATTGCAAAAATGCTTTCTACACTATTTGAGGGGGACGGTCATGTGTCTGTAAAAACGAGAACCATAAGGATTGGCTATAAGACTAAAAGTAGAAGATTGGCCGAGCAAATCCAAGATTTATTATTAAGATTCAAAATAAGAAGTAATATCACCGCAGATAGAGAATATTTTGAAATTGGAATAACTTCCTATGAGAATATTCAAAGATTTATGGAAGACATAGGATTTATTACCATTGAAAAGAATGAAATAATCAAAAAATATCTTCTGGAAAAAACAATAAAAAGAACAGTTAAGGACATAATCCCAAAGAGTTTTAATGAAAGAATCATTGGGATTATGAAAGATGAAAATATTGAAAAAGTGAAAGAGTATAAAATTTATGACATTGCATACGACCATCTGAAAAGAAAAGATATATTTTCTTTTTCAGCCAATTTCTTAAAAAATCTCCTGCTGCTGGTTAAAAAGGATGATAATCGAAAATTCTTGCAAACATTGACTGGGGAGATAGGTTGGGAAAGAGTAACGGGCATAGAAGTTTTAGATAATGAGAATGAAAAATGGGTTTATGATATAACAATCGAGCCAAATCACGCATTTATTTCTCAAGCAGCCATTTTGCATAATACGGTCTCCATAAGTAAGGCAAATGTCCAGGCCACACTTCGTTGCGAGACTTCTGTTCTTGCTGCAGGAAATCCCAAGTTTGGAAGATTTGACCTTTATCAGCCAATAGGCCAGCAGATAAATATAGACGCCCCATTATTGACAAGATTCGATCTTATTTTTATTTTGAAAGATCTTCCTGAAAGAGTGAGGGATGAGGCTATTGCAACTCATGTGCTGAATGAAAGAAGGCCGGACAATGACATCTCTGGAAGAAAAGTCATAGAGCCCGAGCTTCTCAGGAAATATATGGCATACGCCAAGCAGAATGTGATCCCGGAACTCACAGACAAGGCAGTGGAAGAGATAAAAAGATTCTATGTTGATCTTAGAAATATGCCAAGTGTAAGCAGCGATCTTGTAAAGCCTATCCCGGTTACTGCAAGACAATTGGAAGCACTTATCAGACTTTCAGAGGCGCATGCAAGAGCCAGACTTAGTAAAAGAATAACAAGGGATGATGCCATGAGAGCAATTGAAATCTTGAAATATTGTTTAATGCAGATAGGATTTGATCAGGAAACAAAGCAATTCGACATTGATAAAATTTCAGGAGTTACTGCTTCGCAAAAGAATAAAATCCTCCTTGTCAAAGAAGCAATAGTAAGATTAGAATCCAGACTTGGTAAACTGATTCCAACGGAAGAATTGTCGAAAGAGCTAGGGGATAAGATGGATATGGACATGGTAGAAGAGATGGTGGAAAAGCTTGCAATCGCTGGAGACATTTTTAAACCTAAAAGAGGATTCATACAAAGGATGTAATGAAATGATAACAAAAAGACCGCAAAATAAATTCAAAAAAATTGAAAATGGGAAATTGATAAAGTTAACTGTAGAAAATCTCGTGCATGCACAACATAGTCGTCCTCCAAAACTTAATGATCCAAGGGTGAAATTTTAAACATGGTGGACAAATTTCAAAGACAAACAGCATACAAGATGCAGATCGCAGATATTCTAAAGGGAAAAATAAACTTTGAAGCAGACAGACT
>JAHJTO010000066.1 GCA_018829845.1 Nanobdellota archaeon | reverse complement strand
CCGAAGATATCCGTAAACTGGACTGTTCAGAGAAAAAAGGCGCATTGTAATTGTCAAATGGGCTTTTTCAACCCTATTAGCAACCTGAAACCCTTATCAATAAAGTGTTTCATGGTTTTGATGAAATCAGAAACTTGAGATCTATTATCATACCTAAACAGATTGATTTTGTTGCCCAGTCCCTTCTGGCAAATATCAATTCAATGGATAAGACGATTGTCTTTTGCGTCGACCAGGAACATGCCTTGAACATGCGGGATGCAATCAATAGACATAAAACGGTCACTGATCCAAGTTATTGTGTAAGGGTTACCAGCGATGAAGGGAAGAATGGAAGGGAATTGCTTGAGCGTTTTCAGGATAATGATAAGGACATTCCAGTCATTTTAACTTCTTCGCAAATGCTTACTACTGGTGTTGATGCTCGAAATGTCCGTAATATCGTACTGGTTCGCGAAATTAATTCGATGGTGGAATTCAAACAGATCATTGGCCGTGGTACAAGACTGTTTGAGGGAAAAGAGTTCTTTACGATTATTGATTTCTCGGAAAAAGCAACTGATAAGTTTTATGACCCTGAATGGGATGGACCAGCGGATGAGGTTGAAGAAGTAGAAGGGGGGGGAGTAACCACCGGAGGCGGTCAAGGCGGAAATACCGGTGGAGATGATGGAGGGAACGAAGGTGGAGATACAGGTGGAGGAGGAGATCCAAGACCTGAAAAACTTGTAATCGAGTTGTCAAATGGCAGAAAACTAAAAGTCTTAGACATCGAAACCAGATATATTGACGAAAGCGGCCTTCCTCTGACCACAAAACAGTTTCTTGAAAAGTTGATTGGCTTTATTCCTGATTTATACGAAAGCGAGGAACAATTAAGAAAGATTTGGTCTAAACCAGAAACACGCGATGAGCTGTTACAAAAACTAGCCGAATCAGGAATCGATGATGAGCAGATAGAATGCCTGCAAAAAATATTCGAGGCTGAAAACAGTGACATTTTTGATGTGCTTCTGCACATATCATATAGTGGCGAGATCATCACACGTACCCAAAGAGCAAGCCACACCAAAGAAGATGAGCATTTTTTTGAAATCTATGAAAACCTCAAGGCAAAGGATTTCTTAAAGTTTGTCCTTGAACGATATGAAAAAGATGGTGTTAGGGAACTCCGTAGAGATCGATTGGCAGATTTAGTCGAACTGAATAATCTGGGAACCACAAAGGAAGCGGCCCAGGTATTTGGTGGAGTTAAAAATTTAATTGATGCGTTTTATAAACTGCAAGAACATTTATATGCTTCATAACTGGAATTATTAATGGAATTACAACAGAAGATAGATAGAATCACTGATATCCTGCGCAGGGATGACGGGATCAGTGGGGCTATGCACTACACAGAACAAATCTCATGGATATTGTTTCTAAAATTCTTGCATGATTTTGAAGAGGAGAAAGAAGGAGAAGCCGAGCTAAACGCGACTGATTATCAAAGAGTGATCAAAGGTGAATATAAATGGGAGAAATGGGCATGCCCCAAGGACAAGAACAAGAATATCGACAAGAAGAATGCCCTGACTGGTGATGACTTAACCCTGTTTGTGAATAGCAAGCTGTTCCCTTATCTGAAAGGTTTTAAGGCAAATATTCTGGAATTGAAATCAGTTAAATATAAGATTGGTAACATTTTCGAATTCCTCGACAATAAGATAGCCAGCGGCCATACATTGCGAGAGGTGCTGGACATCATCGACTCATTGAATTTTCAGAAACAGGATGAGCTATTTGAACTGTCACAGGTCTATGAAAATCTGCTGCAAGGTATGGGTAATGACGGCGGCAACTCGGGGGAGTTCTATACCCCTCGTGCTGTTATTCGAGCAATGGTCGAGTGTGTTCAGCCAAAACCCGGTCAAACAATATATGATGGTGCTGCTGGAAGTTGTGGATTTCTGATTCAGTCATTTGATTACATCAAAAATAAATACCAAGACAAACTTAGTACAGAGCAATGGAACTTCCTGCATGAAGATACTCTATTTGGGAATGAGAAAACACCGCTAGCCTACATCATGGGTATGATGAACATGATTCTGCATGGCATCGAAAGCCCCAATCTCTTCAAACAGAATACTTTAACGAACAACATCCGAGATATTCAAGAGAAAGACCGGTATGATGTAATTTTAGCTAATCCTCCTTTTGGTGGAAAAGAAAAATCGCAAATTCAGCAAAACTTTCCTATTGCCAGTAATGCAACTGAGTTACTGTTCTTGCAGCATTTTATGAAGTCAATAAAACAAGGTGGAAAAGTAGCTATTATTGTTCCAGAAGGGATTCTTTTCCAAACAGGGAATTCATTTGCAAGAGTAAAACAAGAACTTCTTGAGAATTTTAACCTGCATACCATTCTAAGTTTACCGGCTGGAGTATTCCTTCCTTATAGTGGCGTCAAAACCAATGTCATTTTCTTCGAGAGAAAAGGAGCCACATCAGACATCTGGTACTATGAATGTGTTCCACCATATAAACTGACAAAGAACAAACCAATTCTATTTGAGCATCTGGAAGAGTTTGTTAAGTTGTTCCCTAAACGTTCTGATTCGAATAATTCATGGACAATAAAGGTTGATGAAATAAAAGATTATGATCTCTCAGCAAAAAACCCCAATAAAGTGACTGATATTGAGCATTTGCCTCCCCAAGAAATTATTAATCACATTAAGAAAAACGATGTTGTGATTTCAAGCCTGATGGAAGAAGTGGAGATTATTCTGACAGAGGGCTATGATGAATGATCTACCGAAAGGATGGAAAAAAGTAAAACTTGGAGATCTAGTCAACATCAAACATGGGTTTGCCTTTAAAGGCGAGTATTTTTCAAATAGTGGCCCAATTGTTTTAACTCCAGGTAACTTTAAAGAAGAAGGAGGATTATACTTTAGAGATGAAAAAACAAAAAGATATAAAGGCAAATTCCCAGATGAGTTTATCTTTAAAAATGGAGACTTAATTGTCGTAATGACTGATTTATCTTCTTTGTGCAAAATTTTAGGGAATCCTGCATTTATTAATTCAGAAGAAACTATTTTACATAATCAAAGAATCGGAAAAATTGAATTTAAGACAAAGGAAATATTTGATAGATTCTTATAAAGGGTGTTGAGAAAAAACCGGCAAACGCTTATTATTCCTTGCTTTAAACGGAAGAACCTCTATAATGGTATTATGATACCCATAAATATCATATAATTAACACAAAAATAGAGGTTCCCCATGCATCATAAGAAT
>JAHJTO010000065.1 GCA_018829845.1 Nanobdellota archaeon | reverse complement strand
CCCTATACGAGAAGACAATAACTAAATTTGGTTCTGGTGCTAAAATAGATGCTCCTAAAGAATATTTAGGCAGAAAAGTTTATGTTCTTATTAGAAAATAACTGAATTTATACGCAAGGCTGTTACAATCCAAAGGTTTATATATTTAATTAAGCAATTAAATAATGTATCTTAGCTAGTGGGTTCGCCTGGTTAAGTCCAGGGGGGCGATCTAGAATTTGGTCCGCAAGGACCCCCGGATACATCTTATTTCTTCAAATATTTCTCAAAGTCATTTACGTTTAAGGAAATGTAGCCGTTCATTTTATTCTTATCATCTTTTCTCATCAAGTAGGCATATTTATCTGCAGGAGAGTCTTTTGGCAATTTATGATATTTTGTTTTAATTTTCAAGCCCAGTTTACCTAGTAGCGGAATCAGATTAGAATTGATGTCTTTCTCATGGCCCTGAAAGTCCTTGCATATGCTAAGCATAGCCTCTTGATTCTTTAATTGTCCTTCCTCTTTAAGCGCTTTAAATAAGCGATATACTGCAATGCAGTATAACCTGACCCTCAGCAATGCTTTCCCTTGTTTGGAGGGAGGATAGCGATACTTTCCTTCTCCATGTCTTGATCTTAAAATCTGAATCATCTCTCTATGAAATTTAAATCCTCGAACAATATTACTTTTATCAGCAATAACAATAGTATATCCTTCATTAAAGATATCTTCTCCACTTACATCAATCTCAAATTCCATGCCCCCAATAGAATTACGCTCTTTTTAAAAATTTCCCCAAATCTATTAAGAAATTAGAATTCTTACAGCTTCATCTTGTTCAAAGGAGTCATCTTTTCCCAGGATGCATCAAACATCTTGTCTATTGTCTGGGCGAAGAATGGCGTATTTATCCATACTCCAAGATCGTATGAGGAATGGATTTCCTTGTCATTCAAAACCATGAATAGTAATTCTTTTCCATCAATAAGAACGAATCTTGAATCTAAATTGCTTGCATGTCTTACCTCTGCGAATTTTGAAAGTTCCTTGGCGACTTTTACATTCTTTGAAGTTATTGGGGCAGCAAACCTTATCTTGACGCCTTTCTTCTTTGCTTTCTCAAATGTTTCCTTCAAGGCTTCGAATTTTCTTCCCAAGCCTTCTTCAGATGTGACTATTGTTATGCTTTTCTCTGCTCCCCTAGATATCATATCCATGTGGTTGTAGATATTATTTCTTCCCTTCAATGCTCCTGACAACTCATGAGGTTCAACAAATTTGACTCCTTGAACATAAATATTTGAAAGATCCTTCATTAACTCCTCACCCTTGAGCTTGTCAAGCCTTTTGCTTCTGTCTGCGGCATCAAGCACAAGGTTTCTCTTTACCCTGTCAACAACTTCATCAGGTTTTAATGCTATGAACTTGATTGGCTTTCCCAGCTTCATTACTATGAATCCCTTTTTTTCAAGTGATTCTAGAATATCATATGTTCTTGATCTTGGAACATCTCCAATATTGCTAAGTTCTCCAGCTGTGGAAACGCCTCTTGAAAGAATTGCAGTCCAAACTTTTGCCTCATAAAGATTTAAGCCGAATATTTTTCTTATTCTTCCCAAAAATTCGTCTTTTATTATCATGCTTAGAAATTTCTCCTGCCAGATTTCTGGCATGTCAAAAATAATTTTTGATTTTTTAACATTCTTTGATCTCTTTTTCCATTGTCAAATTGAGTATGCCTGGAAACAAGGTTTCCGGCATGACAAAAAACCGGAGGTTTTTAATCATCACTCAACAATGTTGAATCTCTAAGGAGAAAAGGGTATTTAAACATTTCTTTTTTATAACAATGGTTTTCCGACGGGGTTTTTAAACAATTGAGAATCCAATCGAGAATGTTTTTTCCTTTATTTTCTCTTCAGCAATTTTTTCGAAGCCATTCAATTCTTTTCCAGTGAGCTCAAATTTTCTAGAATTTGTTCTTTCTTTTATAAAATCAGAATATTTCCCAAGATTTTTCAACATATTTTCATCGCACCTTATCGCAAGATCTATGTCCTGGCCTTTTTGCAATCCGGCATTTTTTCTCATTGCCTGTATTTTTCTAGATAATTCTCTAGAATATCCTTCTGCTTCCAGTTCAGGAGTCATTGCAGTGTCCAGAGAAACCTCTGCACTTTCTCCTTTCTTAACAGAAATCTTTTTGACATTGAGCTGCCTCATGATTATTTCCTCAGAATCTTTTGATATCTTTTCAGGGCATTTTATTTCAGCAGATGCAAGCGGCCATTTCAACCCAATCTTTGCCTCATCCCTCCTCGCCATTCCTACTTCAATTATTTTCATTACAATCAAGAATTCTTTCTCTAATTTATCATCAATTTTTTTCCTGTCAACCTTTGGCCATTCTGAAAGATGTACTGACTCTTCATCCACAATCCCGCTTTCTTTCAGATTCTGCCATATCTTTTCAGTAACCATTGGGCAGATTATTGAGAACATTTTTACAATATCTACATAAGCCTCTTCAACAGCATGCAGCACTTTGCCAGCATCCTTGGAGTTAACTTTCTCTCTTGTAAATTGGACATAAACTCTTGAAAGGTCTAGGTAAAGTGATTCTATTTCCTTTATAATTTCATCGATCCTATATTCTCCCATTAGTCCAGTTACCTTATTTATTGTAGAATTCTTCCTTGATAGAATATATTTTTCCTCAGAATCTAGTTTCTTGTTTGGCTTTGTCTGTTTTTTCAGCTCAATCAAAAATCTGGAAAGGTTTTCAAGGATAGTGACATTTCTCTGCTTCTGCCTTACCTCTTCCCAATTAAAATTTATATTTTCTCCTGCAGGAACCTCACACATATAATATCTCAGAACATCCGCTCCAACCTTATCCACAACCTCATATGGGGAAATGACATTTCCGAGAGATTTTGACATTTTAGTTCCCTGATAATCTAAAATCATCCCATGGCAGTAAACGCTTTTGTAGCAAGATTTTCCAAATGCTATTGCAGAACACATCTGAAGCATTGAGAACCACAACTTTATCTGTTCTGTTGCTTCCAAAATGAAATCTGCAGGCCACAAACCTATATTCTTTTCATTTCCAGGATAATACAAGCAATTCCATGAAGTTGTTCCGGCATCAACCCACACATCTATAACATCCGGAACCCTTTCCATAGTCTTTCCACATTTCTTGCATTTGAACTTAACATCATCAATCCATGGCTTGTGAAGGTCATCCGGGATTTTTCCAGCTCTTTTCTTCAGCTCACTGGAATTTGCGAAAACCTCTGTCTCTCCGCACTTACATTGCCATATTGGAATGGGGCATCCCCAGTATCTTTGTCTTGTTATTCCATTATCTTTAAGATTCTCCATCCAAATATCATAATTCTTTGATGCGAATTTTGGAATCCAGTCAACCTCCTTATTGAAGTCAAGAAGCTTTGGAATAAGATCTTCTATTTTCATGAACCATTGTTCTGTTGATCTGAATACAACAGGGTTATGGCATCTCCAGCAGTAAGCATATTCATGTTCAACAACATTTTCAGTTATAAGACTTCCAGATTCCCTAAATGCTTCAACAAATTTTTTATCATTGGCCTTCGCCCTGAATCCGTCAAAATCTCCCATATCATGGAATATTCCTTTCTCATCTATTGTGTTAAAGGCATCAAGCCCATATCTTTTTCCAACTTCAAAATCTTCTGGACCGCATCCAGGAGCGCAATGAACTAATCCAGAACCTATAGAAGTATCAACATATTCCTTTGACATTATCACAGTATGGACATTCTTCCATTTCCTCTTCAGTTCATCATACTGGCTCTTTAAATTTGAATATAACGGATGTTCATATTCCATTCCCTCTAGCTTTGATCCCTTCATTTCCTTTGTTATCTTAAATTTCAGTTTAAGCAGTCCTGATATGAATGATTCCGAAAGATCTTTTGCAACGATCCATTTTTCCTTTCCCTTTTCTGTCTGGACTTCAGCAACAACATAGTCCAGTTCCGGATTTGCCATAACTGCAAGATTAAATGGGATTGTCCAGGGGGTTGTTGTGAAAATTACAATGTATTCGTCCTTCTTTCCTTTTACTTTGAATTTCAAGAAAACTGAATTTTCTTTTACATTTTCATATTCCAGTTCATGCTTTGCAAGAGAAGTTTCACATGAAGCGCACCATTGCATTATCTTCTTTCCCTTGTAAAGTCTTTTTTGATCCCATGCTTTCTTCATGAGCCACCATTCCCCTTCTATGAAATCTTTGGTGATTGGCCAATATGCATTTTCAAAATCCATCCATATTCCAAGCCTCATGAGATCTTTGTCCATGGTTTTTGCATTTTCTGATGAGAATTTTATGCATTCTGTAACGAATTTTTCAACTCCATATTTTTCGATCTCAAGCTTGTCTTTTATTCCAAGCTTCTTTTGCACAGCATTTTCAGTAGGCAATCCATGCATGTCATATCCTGCCCTATCCCAAACATTAAATCCATTCATCCTTTTGTATCTGAGAACAATATCTTTCATGGAATTGTTCCAGGCATGGCCTATGTGCAATCTTCCCGAGGTGTACGGGGGACCCTGAAGAAAATAAAAGTTCTTGCCCTTCAGATTCTTTTTCTTTGCTTTTTCATAGATTTTGTTTTTTTGCCAGAATTTCAGTATTCTTTCTTCACTCTGCTGAACTGTCGGCTTTTCTTCCTTTTTCTGCTCTTTTTCCTGCGGCATAATACTCT
>JAHJTO010000064.1 GCA_018829845.1 Nanobdellota archaeon | reverse complement strand
CCATTCCCCCCAAAATAATCCTCAAGAGATGAAATTCCTTTTTCCCGTTTCAGAGCATCGAGCTTTGAGCAGGCGCTTCTTTCTTTGGATGCGTTTTCCCGAGAAGGATTTGCCTGATTTTTATAGCTAGAATATGCACAGTTTTTAAGAGAAGAGATGACCTTGTAAAAATCTTTGTCTTTTGCTTGAGAAGGATTGCTAACTAACAAACCTATTCCTGCAACGAGTGCTAATATGCCCTTTTTCATTATTTAATTTCCTATTAAATCATGCCGAAAGCCTGAAAGTGCTTCTAAGCATATGTTTATTAAAGTTTTTAGAATATTTAAACCTTATGTTTTGCAACCATTGGTTAGTGACAATTTTTTAATAAAGTATGTCAATGAAACTCCAGCATATAATATTATCTAGACAACTCATTGAAAAATGCAAGATAGAGAAGATAGTCACTATACGATGGAAAAGTATAGTTTTATGGATATCTATGCGATGGTATCGTAAAGTTTGTTGATTATAGTTAACATATTTTATTGATTTATGTTAAGTATGGTGTTTAAATTTCTGCTGCTCATGCGGCAACAGCAGAAATTGCTTCAGAAGCGGCTTCCTTAAGATAAAGCTTAACTAGAATTCCAATGATTGCCAAAAATCCCAAGACTATTCCTGAAATTATTGCTGTTTTTTGAATAGGGAATGGAGCGGGTTTGATTTCTGGATAAGGCCCTCTAATTATCAATGAAAAGGCTGTTTGGAGACAAGGGTTACTACGCAGAATTTATCCATGAATATTGTTTTCACCACAATATTCAGACGATAATCCCTAAGAAAAAGAATGTTCGTAGAGGGTTTTATCGTAAAAAACAGTTGATGAATTACTCCGATGAGGAATATCATCAGAGAAGCCTGATTGAATCATGCTTTGGGAGCCTAAAAAGAAAGTATGGTGGTTATGTCTTGTCAAAGAAATTTACATCAATACAATCTGAGATATATCGTAAAGCCATCTGTCACAATTTATCTCTTGAAAATCAAGAGATTTTCAACTAAGCCCTCGCGAGAACTAAAGGGTTAAAACACATCGGGGGGAAAGGGCTTTTATTTGAAAAGGGAATATAATCTTGGCAAGAGCTTATTCATAAATCTGAAAACTTCTTTTGCATATTCTTCATCAAGGATTTTTCCATAGTAAGTGACAGAATTTCTGAAAAATCTTAATCCATTGAGAAAAATCACCTCATTGTCTGAAAATTTCAATTCTGCAAGATAGGAAACTTCTGCTTCATGGGCATAAGCGCCAGAAGAAGTATATCCATCTAGTAGAAGCCTTGCGCGTATTAATTCCATGATCATATCATGACAGTCTTTTACAATAGAATTCGCATTCTTGCTATTTATTCCAATCTGCTCGATTCTCTCATTCAAGCCTTCTAAGGAATTTCTTGATTCTTCAATCAGAAATTCTGCCCGGGGCTTATTGGGAGAAATTTTTATAATAGTTCCGGCGGCCACGTATTCTTTAAACTTTCTGGGGGAATTCATAGTTCAACCCCCCCATTGAGTACAATGCCATTCAAAATGTTATCAAGAAGGTGTTTATGTATTCCCCTAAAAGATTGGTAAAAATTGATTATCACTTTCCGTTCGAAGATCTCATCAAATTCGTCCAAGGAAAGCTCTTTCTCTTTTCTCCCTATGACTGCAATATCGATATCCGATTTGACTGTATCCTCCCCGCGAGAATAGCTTCCGAATAAGATTATCGTGCCTCCCGGAAGGCTGTTCCTTAAAAAGTCAACTATCTTTGACTCATAAATCATCCTCAAATTCTCAACCCTTTTCAGTTCAATGGCGCAGGAATTATCCCGATTAAGCTGAATCGAAAGAAGGTTCATTTCCTTAGATTTTTCAACAGTTATGCTATTCTCTTTTTTCAATCCATCAAGAGCATTTGAAATTGCGGTGGGCGTTTTCTTTAGCAGTCGAGCTATCTTCCGGAGACTCAATCTCTCTCCAGTCCTTATGCACAAAAGACGGAATATGCTTGCCTGCAACTGTGTCCATTTTACTTCATATATGTCCATATAATTAGATACGTGTCTATTATAGTTTATAAAGCTTCTGTTTTGCTCGACCTTGCGCATAAATTAGTTGGCTGATCCAGCCAATTTGTTAAAATAAGACAATCTTCTCCTATTATGCAAGATTATTCTGGCTGTAACTTGAGTTAATTTACAGCCAAACCTTAACTTCGTAACGAGTCCACAAACTCTTTTGAAGCTTGAATGAAAGCTTTCACAATGGGATCTTTGATGATACTCTTTCAGCCAAGCTTGTACGTCTTTGTACAAGCTTAGATACATTAATTTCCACGCAAGTCTTCCATTGAGGGTAAGATTTTTCTTGGGAAAAACATATGGTTTCATCCCCAATTCAGAGATCTTACTTATAAGTTCTCTATCGACGAATCCTGCGTCGAGAGCCAAGGTATTTCCTTTTAGTTCTTCAACTAGTCTGTGCATAATTTGACATTCCTGCACTCCAGAGATTTCAAATGCTTGCACAATTTCTCGAGAATCTACGACGCTGACCATATATTGCCCTTCTTTTTTATTCTTTGTGGATTCATAATTTTGTTTTCTGCTTGTTTCTAATCCTGTGCCATCTCCAAAGAGTTTTCCGTCGGAAGTCTTTGTGTTGTCAAAGACTTGCTTTAAGATAAAAGCGACTTCTGGTTTGTCATAGGCCTCTCCTATCACTCTATCGTCAAGCTTTTTATGAATTCCCAAAAATGGTCCTAAAAGCTCAAGCCATCCTTGAGCTTTTCTTTCTGTAAGTTGAATTAACTCACAAAAAAGTACCGCCTTAGCCAATACTTTGGCGTCGGTAGGGGGTCTTCCGACCCTTCCCTCAGTGTTAATGGATTTGACTGCATTAACAGACTCTCGAATGAAAATTAGTGATTCTTTGAGTTCATTGATCTGTGTTGAATTATACTCTGGCCAAGAGATTTGTCTTTGCTCTTGGCTTTTGTAAAAACCTTTTTCTCTGAGTTTAGGGACAAGCTTCCTAAACTCTTCATTTATTACCTTACCGATCATAGATTATTGTGCCTAATCTAATATAAATAGATTTGTGTAATACAAAACAGAAATATTTATATATCCATTGTGCCTAATAGATTTTAATGAATATGGCATATATAAGAAATAAAAAGATTAAAGGAAAAACTTATTATTACCTTGTCGAGGGTAAACTCGACAAAAGAGGAAAAGTTAAACAGAAGGTGTTAATGTATCTTGGAAACATTGAAAATATCTTAAAAGTATTCAATTTTTATAAAGAAAATAATTTAATCCTGTCCCAGTTCTGCAAGGTCCGAAAGGTTTAAATATATACACTAATTATGGTATTTACACTAAAATTAGCATTAAAATGGTAACTTTTACTATTTCAATACCCGAAGAATTAAAGAAAAAGATAGATGGACATCCAGAAATAAACTGGGCAGAGTATTTGAAAAAGCGTTTTGAATTAAGAGTTAAAGAATTAAGTAAATTTGAAGAATTAAAAAACTCTGGAAAAATCTAAAATGGCAAGTTTAACCTTATCCGTGTCTGATGAATTTAAGAATCAGCTAAAGACTTTTATGTGGGTAAATTGGAGTGAAATTGCAAGAGAAGAAACTATGAAAAAATTGATTTTTGAAAATTATATTAAAACTGGAAGTATAACTGACGAAGAATGGGAATTTTGCGAAAAAATTGACTGGCATCCTGTTGACGAATTGCCTCTAAAAGAAGAATTTAAGAAAGAATTAGAAAGAAGAAGAAAAGAAAAGCCTATAAAACTGAACTCTGTTTCCGAGATATTCAAAAACTGCAAGTAAAAGAGGCAAAATGTATAACCTGGAAATAAAGCCTTCTTGCCTGAGAGATATAGAAAAATTATGTAAGAAGAATCTCGTTTTAAGAGAAGCTTTAGAGAAAAAGATGAATGAAATTGTGCAAAATCCCCATCATTACAAGCCATTGAAGTATGATTTGGCAGGAGAAAGGCGAGTCCACATTATGAAGAGTTTTATTCTTAAATTTGAAATTCATGAAGATAGAAAAGCGGTAGAGTTTTTCTTTTTTGGCCATCATGATGATGCTTATAGAAGATAAGGCACGCGGTTTTTAGCTCGTTTGAAGAACATTTTTCGTTATTTACCTGAATTTTCCCTAGTTTTTGGCCATTACACCTAATCTTTTTAAAATTTCTTTTATGTTAATCACTAACAAATAATTTCTATTCTCAAAATTGAAGAATATCGCTTTTTTATGAAATCTCTCAGGTTTCCATTGCATTGGAAACCATTATAGATATACAAATATTATTTACCATTTTAAATCTTGTCCCAATTATGTAGTTGTTTCATTATAATCAACATATTTTACATATTTATGTTAAGTTAAGTATGGTGTTTAAATTTCTGCTGCTCATGCGGCAACAGCAGAAATTGCCCCAGAAGTGGCTTCCTTAAGATAAAGCTTAACTAGAATTCCAATGATTGCCAAAAATCCCAAGACTATCCCTGAAATGATGGCTGTTTTTTGAATAGGGAATGGAGCGGGCCTTATTTCCGCATTGATATTCATTGTCCCGATGTCCACAGAATCCCCATTTTCATCTTCTCCTGTCAAAGCAACAGTAATTGTTTTATTTCCAGATGCCTTTTTATCAACTTTTAGAGTTACAACTGTGACATTCTTCCCATCAACAGTTTTATTTTCCACAGAAACTTTTATGGAATCATCGCTTGTACTCACTCTTACTCCGGGGTTTGATGAAGTTCCATAAACATTATTTACAGTGCTTGGAGAAAATTGTGCATCTGCCCCCGCATCCAAAATTGCACTTATTCCCCCCATGAACAATTCTGCTTCTGGCAGCGCCCCGAATTCTCCAGGGGTTGTTCCTGCTTCCACTTCTCCTGGTAAGGGCCATTCAAAGGTTACTCCCTGCCAGGAGAATTCAAGAGTATATCCGCCATATTTTTTTCCATTGTATGTAACAGAAGGTGGTATAAAACCAGCTACTGCCGGTCTCCACCGGCATATATATCTCATAACCCCTCCCAACATTTCATTTTGGCATATGAAAGAAAGCAGCTGTTTGTTTTCTGCCGTCGCCACGCATGCATTATTTAAGCATATGCCCGTACTGCAATCTTCATTCCCAAGACATTCTTGATAAAGATCACATTTATTCTTGCATGATCCTCCACAGTCAGCTCCCGTTTCATCCCCATTCATAACACCATCATCGCATGCCGGCTTCTTGGCTTCCTGGCATTTTCCTTCTATGCATAAATTCGTTTCGCAGTCCTCATTCTGCTTGCATGCACTGCCTACCTTGCTAAGAGGACATGGGTCGCATGCTGGCCCTCCGCAGTCAACACCCGTCTCTTGCCCATTTTTCTCCTTATCAGTGCATGTCGGAAGCTTTCCAGTATCTGTTTTATTCTTGTCCCCTTCGGTAGGTGTTTTTTGATATTCAACTACCAAAGGCCCTTCCCCCTTATTTTGTTTAAGAGAGTTAGGATCCACATCACACTTCCCTCCTTCAGGAATTTCACATTTCCCGGGATTGTCATTAAGCTCGCCTCGAAATGTTGCTTTCCAATTATATTTGAATTCTTTTTCTATTCTTTGTCTTAAGCTGTCATCAATTTTACCATCTTTATCCAACACCATGTTTAAATCTAGTACTTCGTGATGACATGTGAGCGTTCCAGAAGCATTCATATACTTGTTAGATTCATCATACATTGCCTCCCCTATACTTTTATCACAAATCATTATAAAAGCGCTACATTCCCCATATGGGTAACTGGGATTCGGCACACATTCACCCTTTTTGTCTCTTGAGGGACAACAATTTTTACGCCCTATACAATCAAATTGCGTACTTCTTT
>JAHJTO010000063.1 GCA_018829845.1 Nanobdellota archaeon | reverse complement strand
GAGTTTGCGGACTCATCACGAAATTGAGGTTTGGCTGTAAACTAACCCAAGTTACAGCCAGAATTATCCTGCATAATAGAAGAAGATTGTCTTATTTTAACAAGTTGGCTGATTCAGCCAACTAATTTATGCGCAAGGTCTGTTCTGAAATGGATCAAGCTTTTTATGCAAACCAAATCCATTATCAAATAACATAAAAAAGCTTATAAACTGGTTTTGTTCAAATGTATCTAAGAGATAAAAAATTATGGTGAAGAGAACAACAGAGGAAAAAGAGAATCCAAGTGAAGATGACGTTCGATTCAGATTGAAAACACTTAGTCCGATGCTTCAGCAGGAATATCTCGAAAACCTTCTTAGAAGATTGAATCTTGATCCAAACATAAGGCTTATGTGCTCGAGGGAAGTCACAGAATTGTATGTCAGGAGGGGACTTTGGGCAAACGCCGCAAAAATCATGGAAAGCGCGGCAATATTCATACATAATCAAAATATCAAGAAGGACATATACAAGCAAGCAGCAGTTCTCTATTTGAGGGCAATGGATCTTTTGCTGGCTGAGGATTGCTTCAGAAAGACTCTTGAAAATGCAATGGAAAAAGAAAAGCCATTCCTGAAGAGGGAGATAGAACAGATTCATTTTACTGAAGCTGCCAATATGGAAAATATTGGAAAAAGGGCAAAGGCAGTAGAAGTTTATGAAAGGATGCGAAGACTAGGCCCTGATCCCATTCTTCAAAGAAAAATAAATGAAAAGCTTGTTGTTCTTTATGAAAACTTGGGAAGAATAAGGGATTATATTGATCTCAGGGATTCAATGGTTAAAAATCAGTGATTTTTAATTACTTTCTTTTTTCGCAATACTCTCTCGCTTTCAAACCTTTGCTTAAAATATGATCAAAATTCTCATTATAGTTCCCAATGACAGGATATCTCCCATCACAATTTAAGAACATTATTTCTCCCTTTGTATTAAGAGTAAGTCTCATGGGTAAGAAATATTTACCACATTTTTCAGAGCATCCCCAATCATTCTTGCTTGCCCGGCCCATAGGTATTATGTCATCTTCTTCTTTTATACTAAAGCCTTGCTCAACTGCGATTCTCTTTAATAAACTCTCGTTTTGAAAAGGGCGATGAAATTTTGTATCGCTAATGAAAACTTTTAATTCATTTTTATTTATAAAATCTATAAATTTTTGAGTTTCTCTTTCATCCACGGACCATGTTCCATTGGTAATTGTAAACTTAATGGCCTTTTTCTGGACTAAATCTATTATTCTTTGATATGCTTCATAGTCGTAGGATATTTCCCCGCCGTAAAACCCCATAGCATTTATTTTGGAGTAGTCTATCGTGGAAACAAACTTCTTTGTTTTCTCAAGGTTAAGAACTCCTGGATTGTAAGGAGATGAATTATACATGCAATGCTTGCATGAAAGATTGCATTTTAGGCTGGGAATAAAGCTAAAATCAACCAATTTTTTCTCTTTCACTTCTATCATGGCCATAATAATTTCTTTTAAAGGAGGTATTTAAATTTAGTATCCTCAGAAAATATTGCTTCCTGTTTAATCATTTTTATAAAGCCATCAAATCCTCTAAGCATTTATGAATAAGCTTGCAAGCATATTTCTATTGCATAACCTTGGGCTCCCCACAATAGACCCCTGCATAATAACTGGGAATACTGAAAAACAAATCCGCAAACAAGTTGATGCCTTTTATCAAGATCGTGAGCTTGGATGGGTTTTAAGATGCGGGGGATTTCCAGATGAAAAAGCCTACATGGAAAGAGGACTTCCTTAGGACAAAGCATTTACAAAATATGAATTGATTCAGAAAATACAAACGTTTCAAAAAGAATTGAAAAACAAGTATAATGTTTTTTGTCATCATGCATATGATCTTATCCGTGGTGGAGTGATGCTGGTAGAAGGAGACAAAATTACAATAGAGGCGGCTAGAGGGGATGATAAGGAATTAAGTGACATGTTCAGGGGTCACAGGGATCCTGAGCAGACAATTAAATTTGGGCCAAGTATGATGTCATACAAAAGTTTTGGTAAAGAAATATTAACAATTAATGATTTATACTCAATGAGAAGTATAGAACGGTCTCTTAACTGGAAGAATCTCGGAGCATTGATAGATCCAGTGGTTATTGAATTTTCCAGGCTAAAAAATGAAGATTTATATGTTCATGACTTAAGTATCCTCTCGAGGCAACATATTCTCTTCAATGCCTAGAATGGCGTTTCTGAAGGGGCATAAACACTGAATAGACGCAGTTTTCAGTCTTGATTATTTTTTAATGACATAGAAAATTTCATTTTCAAATTCAATAATCTTGAATTCATAGCCAATTCTTTCAAGCATTTTATCTATCCATCCCCTATGGGGATGTTTCATCTTCTTTCCAGAAACAGTTTGTGTTGAGAAGCTTGCAATTATCCATTTACAGTCTAATGATTTTATAATCTCCTCGGATTTTTTGTGGTCTTTTCTATCAAGAACATCAAAAACTTTGAATAAAAAACCAACATCTGCTTTGGGTAGCGTTTTATAATCAACCTTTTCAAGATTTATCAAAGCAGCCTTCCCATTCAGATCATCACCCATAATCTTAAAGTATTCATTTAATATTTTTATGTCATCCCCATTTATATCATATGCATAATAATCCACTTCCCCAAGCCCCATAAGGGGGAAAGACATTGGATTGAATCCACAGCCCAGATCAATAATAGATTTCGGCCATCCAGTGATTTCAAATATCTTTTCATAAATCTTCTTATAACATGGCAGGCGCTCTTTAGTTGAAAGAGTTAATTTCAAAAGATCATCATGAATTGCAAGCAATTCATTTTCAGTCTTAACTTTACTGAGTTTTTCTAATAACCTAGACGCCCCCACCTTCCCTTCAATCTGGAAAACCCCATAGGCTCTATGAAGTTTTTCTCTTGTCAGCTTTATTATCTTATTGTGTCCTTCAGATTTTTCCCTTCCAAGAAATTTTTTTAGGGAGGGATTTTGCCTTAACGTTTCATCCAATTTATCTTTAACAAGATCATACTGCAACTGAGAGAATTCGCTCTTTTTTTTGACCTTTTCAATGATATCTTCCATACACTCTTTTAAGGTTTTGGCTTTATTATTAATCCTTTGTTTTTGCCAGTTAAAAGGGTTTTTTCTAGAGTTTCCAGCTTTTCAGAAACTTCATCTTTTTTATTTCCGATTCTCTCTTCAATAAATATTTCAAGAAGATTCAATGTTTTCGAACTTATTCACTTAAGATTTTCCCTAGGATCCAGCTTCTTCAATGTCCCATGTTTGACATAATAATCATAAAAATTGATTGGGCATTCTTTTATCCTCTTGGCGATCGCCTTCTGTTGATCTCCATAGCCAAATATTGCCATATCTCCCCTATAATAATTCGAGAGCATTTCATTGGTTATGGGCTTTTTTATCATCATGCCATTATTTCCCTATGATTTTTAATCTTTTCCAATAATAAAAATAGCCATATTTTGCACATCCATAAATTTTATAAATGATGCCTTATGGAAAGTTCAATGGCTCCAGAATTTTTCTTCGATATGGATGATACACTCATCTACAATCAGTATATGTATACAAAAGCATATGCGGAATTTATAGATTTCATGCTCAAAAAGATAAATGCCAAGCCCTCAGCAAAAGAACATTCAAATGAAATTTTGCAGATAATCAAGCACACTTCTCCAAAATGTCAAGGGATTGAGGAGATAATAAAAACCCATGATCTTGATAACCTTCTTCATGACATGTTCACAATAGTTAATAACTTCAACATTGAAGGAGGAAGGGACAATCCTGAAAATCCATATAATCGGGAAAGAGTACCAAAGGCATTCAGAAAGGCATATTTTGATATTTGTAAAAAATATGATTCACCCATACTCGAAACAGATGCAGATGAAGCCTATGAAATCGGAAAAGTGTTCCATAATGTTAATAAAGATGTTGTAGAAGGGGCAGAGGATGTTCTTGAATTCCTCAAAGAGAAAAAATGCAAAACTTCCATATTCACCTGTGGAGATGTATGGCTTCAGCAAAAAAAGATAGAAATAAATGGTTTTGATAAATACTTTGATAAAAACAGACAAATAATCGTTCCAATAAAACACAACGGGGAAATTAAGAATTACATTAATGGCTGCGATCCAAATCAAACATTTATGGTCGGAAATTCTATTAAGGCAGACATTGCTCCGGCGGTTGAATCAGGAATAAGGGCAATATATTTCCCAAGTGCAACATACTATTCATGGGATGATGTTGAAATGAAGAAAGACCATGGCAGCAAGGTTCTTACAATAATCGATCTCAGAGAAATAATAAGCAACTACGATCTTCTTGCTTCTTTGAAATGAGAAAGCCTCAGAAGGGAGTTGAACCCTCGACCCCGACTTTACGAAAGTCGTGCTCTAACCTCTGAGCTACTGAGGCATATAACTACATGTGAATAAAAGTTTATTAATATATTTCTTTTCAAAATATCATGGAAATCCTGTCCAGAGAATTTTATCTTCAGAATGCGGAGAAAGTAGCCAGAGGGCTGCTTGGAAAGATCATTGTGAGAAGATTTGGAAGCGAATTGCTCATGGCGAGAATAGTGGAAACTGAAGCTTATTACGGGCGTAACGACCCTGCATCCAGGGCTTATAACGGCTTAAACAAAATATCTGAATTGATGTATGGGGAACCCGGAAGGATTTTGATTTATACTGTGCATAATAACTTGATGTTAAATGTCGTAGCCCATGAACCAGGGGAAATCGGGGCAGTTTTGATAAGAGCACTAGAACCCATAAAAGGGGTTGAAATTATGGGAAAATACAGGGACAAGGGGGGATTTGATATTTCAAACGGCCCCGGAAAGCTCACCGAAGCATTGAAACTTTCAAAGGACCATCACAACATCTCAATTTACGATGAAAAAAGCCCTTTGATGATAATAGATTTTGGCTCAGATGATAATAATGATAATTTCAGGATATCCTCATCAAACAGGATAGGGGTGAAAAAGGATCTCAAGAAGAAATTAAGATTTTTCATAAAAGGCAGTAAATGGGTCAGCAAAGGAAGCATGATAGCTGAAGAATTTTATTGAGATTTTTGCAAAAATTCTATTGCCTTATGATCTTCTTCAGAATCCACATCTAAGGAGAAATTTGGATCTTCCACCTCAATAAGCTTGAATCTTGTTTCAAAACTCGCTGATATAGCTTTTTCAACTTCAGACATCTTAAGAGTTTTGCTGAAGTACTTTATCGTTTCTTTTTTGTATAGCTGGAATATTTTGAACAGATTAAACGGGTCTTTTAATTTTCTTAAGCTATAAGCCATTTTTATTGTCTCTCTGTTTTTTATCTTTTTTTCAATATCTACAAAAGCCATGTTTGCCACTCTGAAGCCACTTCTGTCGTATTTGTCTTTGAATATGTCTCCTTTTTCACGCTGGTCATTTATCATCCAAAAATACGGTTTATATATCACTTTTTCATATTTGTAGAGGTTCTTTCTGCTTGTTATCGCAAAGAAAAAGTCAAAATTCTCTTTCTTATTTGAACAGTCTTCTATGAATTGGTCAATGCTATTTGAAGTTATCAATGGAGAATCAGCTGAAATGATTAAGGCATGGCCTTTTTTTTCCAAAAAAGAGGATCCGAAAATAATGTTCTCTATAAGCCCCCCTCTTTGCTGGACAATATGGCATTTTGAAGAATAATTCTTTATTTTTAAGTCAAGTGAATTCTCCAATCTCTCTTTTTCTCCAACAACGACTATTTTTTCTACATTTTTTGATGAAAAAAGAGAATGAAGAGTATATTCTACAAGCGGCCGAGGTTTTTTAATCCCCCCTATCTCATTATACACTTTTATCAAGGGCTTGTATTTTCCAGAAGCAAAATAATATCTTTCACCATAAATTGCATAATACCATAAAAATTTAATAGGATCAAAAAGAGATTTTTTTACTTTTCCTCCAGCCAGAACAATTGCATCGGCCATAGAAAAATGATTTCAAACGCGCTTAAAAACCTAATCTTTTTTCAGAGATTATAATGATTTCTCCAATTTCTCTTTCAATTTTTCCCTATATTTTTTCTGACATCCATCACAAACATAATGTTCTGCATTCTTCTCTCCAACTTTTATTTTT
>JAHJTO010000062.1 GCA_018829845.1 Nanobdellota archaeon | reverse complement strand
CTACTATTTATATACTTTTCTATACCCCAATTCATCCATAACCTAATTGAGATTCAGGATATGGACTTCTTGGAGATGAGATTAAACATCAAAGTTAAGCCAACCATTTCTGTTGTTTAAAAATTTGATAATGTTAAATATAATTACAAGCAATATTGATGCAATAAAAGCTATAGCCCACCCTTCCAAATCCATTGGGATTGTTTCAAAAACTTTATTTAATGGAGAGTAGATGATTAGTATTGTTGCCATAATTGAAAGTATTGAAGCATAAAATAAATAGGCATTTGCCTTAAAGGATTTGGGTAAAACTAATCTCCTAAATGAAAGGAAATTATATGCTCCTCCAAGTTCTAAGAATATTAAAGTTAATAGTGCAACAGTTCTAGAATATACATGATCATGGTGCAATAGATTAAATGAAACATAATAAACCAATAATGTGAATAATGCCATTGTCAATCCTGCCAGTATCATGAAAATTATTAGAGATTTATTCAAGATATTCTTATTCTTTCTTGGTTTTTCATTCATTATATCTTCTGAAGAAGGTGTGAGTGATAGAGTTATTGCAGGCAGATCATCAGTAATAAGATTCATAAACAATATCTGAAGTGCTAAAAGAAGAGGGATTTGCCACCCCAGGAATGGAGCAAGCAACACCCCTGTTAAAATGATCGCAAGCTCGGCATAATTGCAAGATAATTGATAACCTATAAATTTCCGTATGTTTTTGAAGATTGTTCTTCCTTCTTTTATTGCTGCCACGATTGTCGCAAAATGATCATCTTTAAGCGTAATATCTGCAACAGATCTTGAGACATCTGTTCCTTTTATGCCCATGGCTATCCCCACATGCGCCGCCTTTAACGAAGGGGCATCATTAACTCCGTCTCCAGTCATGGCAACAATTTCTCCGCATTCCCTGAGTGCATTTACTATTCTAAGTTTATGTTCGGGATTTACTCTTGCGAAGATTGAAATATCCCCTACCACATCTTTTAATTCTTTATCATTTAGGAGATTCAATTCATAGCCTTCCATAATTTTCCCAGAAAGACCCACCTCTTTGGCTATTGAAACAGCTGTATCTTTGTTGTCTCCCGTAATCATTTTGACATTTATTCCGGCATTATTACAAAGCATTATAGCCTCTTTTACCCCTTCTCTAGCAGAATCCTCCATCCCTACTATCCCCATGAATATCAGATCTTCTTCAAAATGGTCTTTTCTAAATGTTCTGACGGGTTTTAAAGCAATTGCAATTGTTCTTAGGGCTAAAGAAGTCATCTTCTTATTGGCTTCTAGAATTTCATTTATTTTTTTACCATTCAAGGGTCTTATACCATTTGAAGATTGGTAAAATTTACATTTTTTAATAACTATTTCTGGAGCCCCTTTTGTGAAAACAAATTTTTCCCCTTCAAACTCTGAAAGAACAGACATCATCTTGCGTTTAGAATCAAATGTAATTTCTTCAATTCTTTTGGAATCCAAATCTTCCTTGAATACCCCTGCTTTTGCAGCCATTACTAAAAGTGATCCTTCGGTGGGTGTTCCCAATACCTGACATTCATTATTTGAACCTATCCTCCATATTGAAGAATCATTGCATAATACTGCTGATTTGATCATCAAATCTAATGATTTGATATTTGATGGTTGGATTACTTTTCCATCCTTCTTGAATTTTCCTTTTAAATCATAACCTATGCCTGTTATTTCTATGAATGATCCGGCATGGTAGATTTGACTCGAGGTCATTTCCCCCTTAGTTATTGTTCCTGTTTTGTCAGAACATATGACTGTTACTTCCCCTAATGTTTCTATTACAGACATCCTATTGACTATTGCATTGTTCTTAGCCATTTTGTAAGCTCCTGAAGATAATGCAGTTATGAGGACTACGGGGAAACCTTCTGGAAATGCTGAAACAGTCAAGGCAATTACTAAAATAAGAACGGTTACAAATAATTCTTGAGAAAATGGCCCTCTTGCAAGAATAAAAATTCCTGTCAAAACTGAAAAAGAGATTGCAACTGCGGCCATGACTTTTGTTACATTGTTTATCTTCTTTTGCAATGGAAGTTCTTTTTCTGATTCTGAAATTAATCCTGAAATCTGTCCAAACTTGGTCTTCATCCCAGTATGGACTGCTTTTGCAACGCCTCTTCCATTAAGTATGAAAGATCCCATAAAAACCATATTTTCTTCAGAATACTTCTCTAGATTTTTTGGAATTTTCTTTTCAACCTCTCTTGATTCCCCTGTGAGCACAGATTCGTCAACCAGAAGATCTTTTTCATTCACAATAATGCAATCTGCTGGAACCTTTTCCCCGCTTCTTAGAAGAATTATATCTCCTGGAACAATCTCTCTAGAAGGTATTTCCCTTTCTTTTCCATCCCTTATCACAATAGAAATAGGAGTAATCATCTGTTTTAGGGCCTTTATTGCCACATCTGCCCTATATTCTTGTATGAATCCAGTTGTGATTACAAGAAGGATTACTGCAAGAAGGGCATATGCTGTGATGTTTTTATCCACATAAAAAGAGATAGTCATGGCTATGGCCAGAAGATAGATCATAAAGTTATTTTTTATTTGCCTTAAAAGAATTTTAATAGAGGTCAACCTACTCTTTTCTTCAAGCTCATTATAGCCATATTTTACAAGCAAGGATTTCGCTTCATTTGTTGTCCAACCTCTTTCTTTGATGTCCATTATAATAAAATCACTCCAATTTTATTTAAAATTTCTTAGGGAATCGTGATTATTCACTATAATTATTGTAGAAAAGATATATTAATAATGTTTGTCTTGGGAGAATATGAAGAGGCTGTTTGCAAGGCTGAAATATCCCAAAATCCTAATCTTAATTCTTTCCTTCGGGGCAGCATATTTGTTATTTAGCAATTCTCAGATGAATTATTTCATAGAGAACCTTGGAAAATTAAGATATCTCGGAACATTTATTTCAGGAATGCTTTTCAGTTTTGGATTCACTGCACCTTTTGCATTAGGATATCTTGCAACCCTAAATCCGGCCAACATATGGGTGCATGGAATCATCGGAGGATTGGGAGCAATGATCTCCAATCTTTTTATATTTGGAGTCATAAGGGGCTCATTTATGGATGAATTCAAACGATTAGAAAAAACAAAGACTTTGAAATTCATTTCAAGAACAATGAACAGATCCCTTGGAGCAAGATTGATGAACTATATCATGTTTTCAATTGCGGGAATAGTCATAGCTTCTCCTCTTCCGGATGAGGTTGGAGTGACCATGCTTGCCGGCCTTACAAAGATAAATACCTTCATTTTAGGAATTATAAGTTTTGTACTCAGTACTCTTGGAATAATTGTTTTCTTGATGATATGATTTTGATGGGTTAAGGAACCCTTAAAAACAGCCTTTTACAGATATAATCATGGAAAAAATAGAACTTCTATCCCCTGTTGGTTCTTTGGGAATGTTAAAGGCGGCAGTGTCTTCAGGAGCGGATGCTGCGTATCTTGGAATGAGGAAATTCAATGCAAGAGAGTATGCCCTAAATTTCAATAAAGATTATCTTAGAGAAGCAGTCAATATATGCAAGTCCAACAATGTTAAACTATATGTTGCCATGAATACGCTTGTTAAGAATTCTGAGATCAAAGAATTCCTGGGACACATGAAATATGCATATGAAGAAGGAGTTGATGCAGCCATAATACAAGATCCAAGCTTCATAAAAGTCATAAAAGAAAGCTTTCCAGGACTTGGGGTGCACATGTCAACCCAGACCGGAATACTTAATTCAGAACATGCCAACCTATTTTCTTCAGCTGACAGAATCAATATTGCAAGAGAGCTGGATAAGGGCAGCATTGTTTCAATAAGAAAACATTTCAAAAAGAAAATTGAGATGTTCGTACATGGGGCATTATGTGCTTGCATTTCTGGATGTTGCTTATTTTCAAGCTTTATGGGGGGACGTTCAGGAAACAGGGGAAAATGTGCCCAGCCATGCAGAAAGAGATATGATAATATATTTCCTCTTTCAACAAAAGAGCTTTGTTTGATTGAAAAGTTGCCAGATGTAATCAATATGGGGATAAATTCTGTAAAGATAGAAGGGAGGATGAGAACTCCCTTTTACACTGCAAATACCACGGCAGTATACAGACAGGCAATAGATTCTTATTATTCTGGACAATTCAAAATAACTGAAGAAATGAAAAGAAGGTTGGAGGATGCATTCTCAAGAGGATTCACAGAAGGAAAGTTTTCAGGGGAAGAAGCATTCAATCCTAAGAACGCATCCGGAACTTCAAAAATCAAGGAAGTTACATATGAAGTAAATACAAAACATGTAAAATTAGAAAAAAGAAATGCTGTTTTGAGTGATTTAAACATAAATGAAAAGCCTTCTTCAGGAAAACAACTTATTGTCAGAGTTTACAATGAAATGGATGCCGGAAAGGCATGCAGGTATGCAGACATAATCGCTGTTGATATGTTCGATGATGAATTGGGGAATATCAGGAGAAGGTCAAGAAAGCCTATTTATGCTGT
>JAHJTO010000061.1 GCA_018829845.1 Nanobdellota archaeon | reverse complement strand
TTTTGTTTAAGAGAGTTAGGATCCACATCACACTTCCCTCCTTCAGGAATTTCACATTTCCCAGGATTTTCATTAAGCTCGCCTCGAAATGTTGCTTCCCAATGATATTTGAATGATGGTTCCATTTGGTCTTTCAATAATTGATTAATATTCCCATCCTGATCCAGAACCATATTCATGTCTAGCACCTTATTACGACAGATGAGCGTTCCAGAAGCATTCATATACTTGTTAGATCCATCATACACTGCCTCCCCTGAACTTTCATCACAAATCATTATAAAAGCGCTACATTCCCCATATGGGTAATCGGGATTCGGCACACATTCACCAGTATTTTTCTTGAATGAGAGACAACAATTTTTATTCCGTATACAATCAAATTGCGTACTTCTTTTGCATTGGAGTTCAACATTTTTGTTGCCAAATTTCATGATGCAGTTCATGATATCCCAGCATCCAGCATCTGGCTCGGCTGCTACAAAAAAGCATGCTTGGTCACAGTTGGCTTTGAGAATATAATTTCCAAAAGTATCCTTCTCTTGCTTGCAGTTGGGAAACATTTCTAGTGGGAATGAAATTTCGCATTCTTTTGTTACAGGAGTAGGACATATCTCAACTGAACCGCTTTCAAGATCAACACTAGTAGTACAAGAAGGAGTATCATCAGTTTCTTGTGGGGCAGAATCGGATAATCTAAGTGCCCAACTATCCGCTCCTGAAGAAGCTCCGCCAGTTCCTATGCCCCCATTAAAAAAATCAAATTCTAAATGACTGTCTGTAGGCATAGAAATGGTGTCCTCCTCGGGTTTAGTATGGCATGGTGGGCATTCTATTTTTAATTTTGGAACTAATGCACAAAGTTTAGCTAATGCACAATTGCCCCCAATTTTAGCCTTACCTTTCTTATAAGCATCATTAAAAAGTTTGGCCCATTCGTCTACTATACCTTTTAAAAAATTGCTAAGGTCTGCTTTTGTTACGGTACCCCCTATATCAATAATATTCGGGCTAGAAACGCTTGGTTCTACATCGTTTTGGAGTTCTCCGAGTCCAAGGATGTCCATTAGAGCAGCAGAAACAAATGAGGCATTACCCAATAAGATTATGAAAACTAGCATGGCAATCAACCCCTTGCTTGAAAACTTAATATTCATCTCTCCTCAATTTTCGGCACAAGAAAACTTTATGATTTTTCTGTGTCCAGGAATCACTAAAAAATCCCGAAGGATTTTTGGTGTGTCCAAAAGCAAAGCTTTTGAGCATGTTTGCAATTCCTACGCATCCCAGAAAGCGAAGCTTTCTAAGGATTTTCATGCCATAATAAGAAAAATGTTGCTTAAATAGTTTTTCAAAGGCCGATTTTACTTAATATCGCCAAGGGATGGGAGATGTTGCATGATCCTTAAAGAATGCAACAACTCAATAAAACTGTAAAATTTGGATAGCATGTATTCAATACATAATGCATGAAGAACATAAAATTTATTGACAGAGATAATAAAATGAATTCATGGCTTTTTGTTACAAGTTTGCGCTTCAATCTAAATACAGGCTTACTTTAATTGCCAAATCGACTTTCTTCATTGTTTCTTCATTCAAAAAGCCCAATTTTTTAATTATTCGTCTTTTATCAATCACCCTAATTTGATTTAATAAAAGCGTAGAATCTTTATCCAGTCCAGAATTTTCTTTATTCAGAAAAACATTGGTTGGATATTCCTTTTCATAAATTTTTGATGTAATTGGAGCAATAATTGTTGTTGGACTGTAAATGTTCGAGATATTATTCTGAAGCACAACAGCCGGCCTTTTTCTGCCTTGCTCACTGCCAAGGCTAGGCTCTAAATTAACTAAAACAATATCTCCTCTTATAAGTTTCATTTAATATTCCCAGCCTATCTCTTTGTCAGCAAAAGAAAATCCATTCATTATTTTGATATTCTCTTTTGCCATAACCCTGCACCCTTCTATTAACAATTCTTTTTGTTGTCTTTTTTGTTTTTCAACTTCCCGCATAAGCCTTAAAATTATTTGTTCATAAGTTTCATTTCTTATTTTTTTTAGTCTGTCCAATTCTCTTTTTACATTGTCATGTATTTGAATTGTCGTTATCATGGGTCTATAGAATGACTATAGTTTATAAACTTTTTTATAGAAGATAAGCATCCTGGAATTTTTCAGCATGCAATTTCAAGGAAAAATTAGTCTAAATAGTTTTTTCAAACGCAGGATTTATTCAACATCGCCAAGGGATGGGAGATGTTGGGTTGGGCATCAAGTCGATATTATAACAATATGCTTCAAATGCCTCCACTATCCCCTTAAAAGCTAGTGATAAGAAGGCAAAACTAAACCACAGAAAAAACGCCACACCTTGAAAAATGTGGCTTCAATTTATGGACATGATTGAACTGTGCAGTAATTGCATTATGGTGCATAAATTTCAATACTTTTGGGCATTATAAAATTTATGATTAAAGAACGATCAATATCCCAAAAGCTAGTGATGGAACGATAAACTTTCATCGAAAGTTTTCCTTAATTCAAGGAAAAAAGTATCTAAAAATTTCCTAATTCAAAGGAAAAGTTTAGAAACCTTAAAAACGAAGGGTTTATAAGTATAAATGTATTATGGAGAATACAAAATAGGCAGTATTTGTTCAATATAAGATATGAATCATAAAGAAATAGTAACAAATTGGAGGGAATTTAAAATTCCTGGCTCATTTAGTCGGTACCATGACATAGCTTTAGAAACTGACTTTATAATTACAATATCCGGGCCAAGAAGAGCGGGAAAAACCTTTATCTGTTTTCAGATGATTGAAGAGCTTATGAAAAAAGGAATTTCAAGAGAAAATATTTTATATATTAATTTTGAGGATAACAAGCTTATAGGCGCAGACTCAAATGATTTAGATAAGCTCCTAGAGGCTTATAAGGAGTTTTATACTTTAAATAAGCATCAGCACATATACCTTTTTCTTGACGAAATACAAACTGTTAAAAATTGGGATGCTTGGGCTAGAAAAATTCATGACATGGATAAAAATATTAAGCTCATTCTTACTGGCTCAAGCTCTAAACTCTTGAGTAAAGAAATATCAACCGCCCTGAGGGGGAGAGTATTAAACAGGGAGATCTTTCCTCTGAGTTTTAAGGAGATTGTGTCATGGAAAGGATTAGATTATGATCTTAAAACTTTATCCCATAGTGACAACAGGATAGAAATAAAGAAATTATTTAATGACTTTATCAATGATGGCGGATATCCGGCAGTAACTTATCAAAAAATGAATAGAGAAGAGATATTGCAAAGTTATTATGGCTCCATGATATTCAAGGATATAGTCGAGAGATATAAGATAGAGGATATAAAGAAGATAAGAATGTTAGCTAATCTTTTGCTGGAGTCTACTTCAAGAGATATTTCTTATAATAAACTAGCCAATAGGTTAAAATCCATAGGCATGAATATGAGCAAGAATACAATCATAGAATATATCTCTTATTTTGAAGATGCCTATGTATTTTTTCAAAATATAAAATATGAATATTCCCAAGGAAAACAGCTTGGCTCAATAAAGAAAGTATACTTTATCGATAATGGCATGCTTAACACGGTCAGTTTTAAATTTTCTAAAGATAGTGGAAGATTGTTGGAGAACCTTGTATTCCTAGAGTTAAGAAGAAGAAATAAAAAAATATTTTATAATAGGGACAGCTATGAATGTGATTTTATAATACAAGAAAAAGATAGGATTATCCAGGCAGTGCAGGTCGCAGAATCATTATCTTCAGAAAATGAGAAAAGAGAAGTTGGGGGCGTTTTAGAAGCCATGAACAAATTCAAGCTTAAAGAAGGCCTTATAATCACTCTTGATGAAGAAAGAGCCATAGAAATCGAAGACAAAAAGATTTCCGTAATTCCTGCCTGGAAATGGCTTCTCGGGGAAAATGATCAATAAGCCCAAAAAACGCATCCTCATGCTGAATTATGGATTTCTTCCGTTAAGAGGGGGTGCTTCTCCAGTCAGTTGCAAGATCGCTAAATACAACACCATTAAGGCAAGAGAAGATTTGAATAGTATGTATTCAATACATAATGTATGGAAAACATGGGTTTGTTAGGGATGATAACACCAATATCCATAAACTAATTTGCATCTGCTGTGCTCCCCCCATATCCTGTAAGATCGCTAAAGGATATGTCCCATTATGTTGAGTTATAAATTTTTACTAAAATTAAACCATAGTTAAACAAAAGTGCTACTAAAGTTAAACTAAATATTAGGAATAGTAATATTTATAAACAATGACCCCCATGGGATAATTATGATAGAATACATTGAAAGGGAGATAAGGGAAAGATTTGATAAAATTAAAGACATTTATCCAATAATTGCTTTAGTTGGACCAAGACAGGCTGGAAAAACAACTTTTTTAAAAGAACAGGCAAAAAATATTAAATCCAGCTATGTCCTTTTTGATGATCCGGATGCAAAAAACTTATTTGAAGAAGATATTAAAAAATTTGAAAAGCAATATGTGGAGGGAAATGACATTACAATTCTAGATGAAGTCCATTACTGCAAAGAAGCTGGAAAAAATCTAAAGTATTTGGCAGATAGTGGCCACAAACTATGGATTACTTCTTCATCTGAAATAATTTTAGGAAAACAAGTGTTATCTTATCTTGTTGGAAGAGTTTCTGTTTTGAAAATGTATCCATTTTCATTAAAGGAATTTTTTAAGGCAAAGCATCAAATAGAGTTTAACAAGCAAATAGCAGAAAGATTAATTTGGGAACATTCTGTTTATGGCGGATATCCAAAAGTTATATTAAATTCAGAAGTAGAAATAAAGAAAACTATCCTGAAAGATTTATACGAAATTATGCTATTAAAGGATGTTGCACAAAATTTTTTAATAGAAAATATAAAATCTTTAGAAGAGTTCACAAGATATCTTTCATTATCTGTGGGGGGTTTAATTTCCTATAAAGAAATTTCAAAAAATATAAATCTCTCATTTCAATCAATAAAAAAATATCAGGATGCCTTAGAAAAAAGCAGTTTAATCTTTGTGGTAATCCCCTATTTTAAGAACAAGCTTAAAGAAATAACAAAACAGCCAAAAATTTACTTTATTGATTCGGGCATAAGAAATTATACGTCTAAAAAATTTGATTCTGAAATAGATGGTACTCTATTTGAAAATTATGTGCTTAACGAACTCATTAAAATAAATTTACTTCCTAAATATTGGAGATCAAAATCCGGTCTTGAGGTAGATTTTATTATAGAAGACAAGGATATTATCCCTATTGAAGTGAAACTAACAAATCCTGAAAAAATTGGAAAAGGACTCATATCTTTTATTAAAGAGCACAAACCAAAAAAAGCCTTCATTGTATTTTATAAAGGTGAAGAAAAAAAGATTATTAAAGAAAATTGTGAAATAATATTTACCAGTATATTAAATTTGCCAGAGCATTTAGCAGGTTCATAGTACCAATATGGAAAAAGGCTTAATAAGCAGCATGCAGAAAAAGTACAGGAGGGATTTCTTAGCACAACAAATGATAAAAACTCAAAATGATTATTTTGAACATGGTAAAACCATCCAAAAAAAGCGAAGCTTTTTGGGATGCCAAAAATCCGGGGGATTTTTCAGCATTTCACGAAGTGGGTGCTGGATGCATAGAAATGCTAAGAAACTTTCAATTTCTGGCATGCCGAAAATCTGAAGGATTTTCTAGCACCTGCTGGAGGTTTTTATAGATGATAATTGGCCTATGCGGGACAATAGCTGCAGGGAAAGGGGCAATCCTGGATCATTTGAAGAGCAGGGGATTCAAGAACTTAACATTTTCAGATGAGATAAGGGAAGAGGCAAGAAAAAGGAATATTGAGATCAGCAGAGAAAATCTTCAGATGCTTGGAACAGAAATGAGAACAAACCACGGCAGGGGGATTCTGGCAAAGAAGCTTCTTGAGAAGGTGAATGAAGGAGAAAATGTAATTGTTGATGGTGTTAGAAATGTTGCCGAAATAGAAGAACTAAGAAAAAGAAAAGATTTTTTCCTTATATCAATTGATGCTCCTCAAAAACTTAGATTTCACAGAATCCTTGAAAGAAAAAAAGACAATGATCTCGGGACATGGGAAGAATTCATCAAAAGGGATGATGTTGACAATGGAATAATCGGGGATGAAAAGGGCCAGCAGAACTTCAAATGCATGGAACTTTCAGATTTTGCAATATACAATGATTCCGATATTGGGACCTTATCTGAAAGAATAAATGAGATCATGAAAGATATTCAAAGTTTGAGTGGGAAATAATTCGTTAATGTTATTAATTGATTGAATAAAGATTTCTCAAGAAATCTATTTTAGAAAATGGCTCTCGACAGAGCTTAATGTGGCAATTTAGGAATTACTTGGAATTTAACGAAATATTTAGAAGAATTCCTGATACTATTCTAAAGTTTAGCTGAAGATTTTTATATGTGAGAAGATTATTATTTTTCATGAAAAAGATGAGCAAAAAAGAGATGTCAAATCTGATTGAAAAGCTAAAACCTTATTGGAAGAGGCTTGAGGAGTTAGAGCTCGAGCATAGTCGCAATGTAAGAATTTTAGAAAATAGGATGAATAGCAAGATTAAGCCCAAGGTAAAGCTGGAATTCTTTTATGTTGATGGAGAAATTGTTGGAATAGGTGCAGAGAATTATTCAGATAGGAAAAATTTTCCACTTATTGATGAAAGCGATCTTTGGTAATTCTAGAAAATAAAACGAAATTGACAAAAACTCGAAAAATTTAGAATCGGAAGACTTTTAAATATAAGAATAGTGTGATAATGATATACCCCCTGGGATTGCACTGCAAACCCCGGATTTAATATTTCTCAATAAGTTTATTAATTGAATAGTAATATTTATGCCATGAAAAAAATGTGAAGAGAATAATCCCTTAAATTATTCTTCATTTACATCTTCTGTTTTTATCACAACCCTGCCAGAATGAGAAGCGTTTTTTATTGCATTTCTTGCTATTTCTTCCCCTTTTTGCTCTAAAATTTTCTTAAGCTCAATGGCTGCGCCTTTGCTCACTCTCTTTGCACCTTTCTTCTTAAAAACTTGTTTTGCAGAGCTTATTGAGATCATGCTGGGAAAGGCTTTGCTTTCCGGCATGACAGAAACCTTGTGGTTTCTTATCATTTTTTCAATACCTCAGACAATCTTGAAGGCATTAAAATGGGAATTTCAACAAATTGCACCCATTTTTTCAGATACTCTTTCATTTTTTCACTTTGACTTATTGGAGCAAGGATCATATTCTCTGAGAACTTGTAAGAGTCCAGCTCTTGAAGCAGCCCTTTGCCCGTCCTGCCATAAAGAGAATAATAAAACTGCATTCTTTTTGTTTTATTTAAATTTTTTAAATCATACTTAAAAAGAACAAATGATGAATGTCCAAACCCTTCGTAGATAAACTTCTTATTGACTAGGCTATATCCTTCATTTAAAATTGCTTCTCGCGCAACAAATGAAGATTCAAGCAATTGAGAATAAGTTTTCGAGACAATTTCAATTTCTCCTATATCTGAAATATCTTTTTTAAGCTCATAGCTTAAATCAAGGTTTACCTTTGATTTATATAAAACTAATATATCAATATCTGCAGGTTTTTCCTTCCCTTTTACGACTGAACCAAAGAGGATAATATCTAGTATCTCTTCTTTGTTTTTTCTATAAAATTTCCCTACCTTAGACAAAAAGCTTGTATTTTTTAATAATTGATTCAACATTTTCTTTCACCTTGTCACAGATATCCTTTTCTATTTTTAATGAATATGTTTCTCTGTAAACGGAATAAAGCCTATCCAAGATTTCATAAAGCTCCAAAAAGTTATCCTTGAGAATTTTAAATCTTTCAGAATGATCCTTGGGAGTTTTTCCTAATTTTTGAAGTATAATCAAGTCAAGTGTGCAAAAAAGGGCTTTAAAATAAAGTATTGTGGCAGAGGTATAATCTTTTTTTGAATAAACCAAATCTGCAGATTGCAAAAAATTCTTTATGTTCTCGGATATATCTTTACTTGTCATCTTTACTTGTCATCTTTGTTGGTTATACCAACACAAAGCAGATTTATAAAGTTTTCTGTTGGTCTTACCAGAAATGTTGGTTAAACCAACATTAAGGCGCATAATTTGATTATTTGTTGGCAAGATTAACAAACCCATAAAATCAGAAGAATTTTTTGATTGACTTCTGCTCAGTTGCCCTCTTCATTTCAATCGCTCTTTTGACAGCGGCAGAGATCCTTTCCTCTCCGAATTCATGTCTTTCAACAAGGATTTCCTTGAGCTTCTCCTCATTGATTGGATTGAATTTTATTTTGTAATCTTTTATCACTTTGGGCTTCATGAAAAGAGCGAATATTGCCTTCCAATCAAAATTAAGTTCATGCTCCTTCCCGATCTCATCAAAAATCTCTTCAGGAGTTTTATGCTGCTTTACTATCTTCAAAGCAGTTTTCTGCCCTATCCCAGGAATCCCCCTTGGATTGTAATCCGTTCCAACCAAAATTCCTAGACAAATTAACTGTTCCCTTGTCAATCCCAATTCTTTCATAACCTTCCCCAATTCAATCATCTGCGGATTGATTGCAACAGACAATCCAGAGGGAAGCTTCCTTGTTTTTGCAAGAGTAAGATTCTGAATTAGCCTTGGGGCTCCAAAAAGCAAAGAGTCATAATCCTGACTTGCAACAGCAAATGCATCTCCCTGTTGAACCATGAATGATGCTTGGGCTTCTCCTTCTGAAGGAGCCTGAACCACTGGAAGTCCAAGAGCCTCAATAACTTCTTTAGCTTCATCAATCATCTCTCCGGTAAGATAAGATATCCTGGAAGCATATTTTGCCTTGTCCCCCCCACTTTCAGCTCTGTCAAATTTCTCCTGAGCATCCCGTTTCACCGCGGTTCTTTTCTCCCTGGTTTTCTGTTTCAATTCTGGAGCTTCTCCATCGAAAACAAAAACCGGTTTTATTCCCCTGGACATCATGTTTGTTGTTCTGTAAAAAATTCCTGAAAGATGAGAAGTCACATTCCCCTTGGAATCCATGAGGGGCTTCCCATCATGTTGCCTTATGGTTGTAATAAATTGATAAAGAACATTAAATGCATCCACTGCCACAATCTTCCCATTCAAATCCTCAAGAGAAATTTCCTCTTTCTTGATTATGTCTTTTATGGATAATCCCATAAACCATGAAGAAAAAAGATGCTTAAATAATTATCTAGAAAAGAAATTTTATTATTAATCCCATCCGATTATGAGGTCAATATCTCCCCTTTGGATATATGATCCTATTTTATAGACAATAGAGTTTTCCCTTTTGTTGAATCCCATAATGTGAACATCACTTGGATGAAGATCTTCATAAAATCCCTCATGACCCCTATACATCTTTGCAAGGCCCCCTTTGATTTCATATGAAGAATATTTTTCCTCCTGAAGATCCGCTATTGCATCACTTTCGATCATTCTCATTCTTTCTTCTATTGTCCTGTCTTTCCTCCCAAAAACATTATTTACAAAATCTTTTGCAATAACCTCTAAATTCACAAAATTATGCCCATGATTTAAGGATAAGTTATTCATTTTTATTTTAACCCTTGTCACCAAGAAGTCCATATCCTCAACTTTGTTAGGTTATGGTAGTTCACAACAAGAATTCATTGATTGTGAATTTTCCTTTCTTCATACTTCCATCTTTCCCGGTATGGTCATATGAAACAACCCCGATTGGACAAGACTTTCCTGCCTTATATGTTTCATCCTCAAACAAATTAATGCCAGTAAATCTTATTTTTGAAATGTCTGCTTCTTTATGCCATGTGGCAATCTCTCTTAAGACTGCATCAGGACTTATTCCCATTCTGTCTTCAATCTGACCGCGAGTCATTTTATGAAGCACTTTTTCCTTTCCCTTTGTATACCATCCAAAATCCTCTATTGCTTTTCTTTTTTCAAAACAAGAGATAGGATCATTCTTGGAAGCATTATATCTATCCATTTCTTTTTCATATACAATAAGCTCTGAATATCTGATTTTATCAGGCAAGAATTCCTTGTTCTTATCCTTCTCATAGTCATAATGGATCACACAATCATCTGTAGAAATTAATCTATCACACCCATATGCGTCAGAAATATGAGTGATTGTAATAGATCTGCCTTTTATATCTTGATACATGCATTCAAGAGCAAGTTTTGCTTTTCCATAATTCAGTCCCCTGCATGACATTTCTCTTGCGTTAGGATCTACATCCTGGAAATTTTTATCTCCAGATGGCTGGATTGGAAAATCTACCATTTTTTCATTTTCCCCCCTCCTGTTTCTTGGTCCAAACTCTTAATCTTAATTTATTATTTTTATTTTCCTCTATTGTTCTGTCTGGTGTCCAAACTATTGATTTGAATCCATCATTTTCTCTTTCTTCCAATTTTATTTCCAAACCCTTCATTGGAATGGTACTTTTGTTTATCTTCCACCCATCAAAATGTTCATAATCAATAAAAACGCCATCGATTAATCCCATTTCCTCGGACGAAACCGAAACATATCTGAGGTTTGTGATCTTTATATTTTCGAGATCTTTTTCATTGCATTTAATAGCAATGGGTTTTGCAATCAAATTATAACTTAATGAAACCCTGTCAAGAATTGACTCTATGAATTCTTTTTTCTCAGCATAATCCCTCTCAAATTCCCTCCTGAATGGGGCATAATTCCCGTTATGCTTCTTGGCGGAAATTGTATCTACATGCGTAATAATCTCTACAACATCTTTTGGTAGGAAGCGTGAATAGTCATATTCCATATTATTGTTACTAAATAATAGTAAAAGTAATATTTAAATCTTTCTCCTGTGCCCTGAAGGTTTAAAAGTTTCGGGAGCAAAATATCATTAGGTGATACAAAATGGAATTGAAATTCGTCCCGCTAGACTATGATTACGTCGACAGAAAAGACGGCTCTGACAAGGCAATAGTAAGGGTTTTCGGAAGAACTGAAGGCGGAAAGAGAATATGTGTAATTGATTCTGCAGAAGCATATTTCTACATCCTCCCTAAATCCGATGTTGATCTTGAAAAATTCTCAGAAAAAGTCAAAAAGATAAAACTAAGCCATGCAAACCGAACTGCAAGGGTCACTGATGTAAAAATAGTAAAAAAGAAATTTATGGGAAAAGATGTTGGGGCTCTTCAAGTTTTTATAAATAATCCAAAAGACATGAATGTAATAAAAGATGTTGTAAAAGAATACAAGGAAACCGCAGAGAAAAAAGAAATTGACATCAATTTCATAACCAGGTACATTATTGATAAAAATGTAAGGCCTCTTCAGTGGCATTCTGTTGAAGGAGAAAAAATAAACGGAATGGAATATGGGGATTTTGATGTTGACATTGTTCTTGAAGCATCTAAAATCTCCCCTTCAGAAGGGAAAGAATTCAAGCCAAATGTTCTCGCATTTGACATAGAAACAACAGAATTTGACGTTGGAAAAGGAGAAATAACCATGCTTTCTCTAGTCAATGAAAACATAAAAAAAGTAATCACCTGGAAAAAATTCAAAAATCCTTCAAAAGAAATTGAATTTGTAAAGAATGAGGAAGAACTTCTTGAGAGGTTTGTTGAATTAATAAAACAAGAAAAGCCAGATATCCTCACAGGATATTTCTCAGATGGTTTTGATTTCCCATATCTGAGAGCAAGAGCAGACATGCATGGAATAAAACTCGGAATAGGATTGGATGGAAGCAATGTCTCTTTCATACGAGGAGGAATCCCATCATGTGAAATCCGGGGTCTTGTCCATGTCGATCTTTTCAAATTCGTAGATAACATTATCTCAGCAAATCTGCAAAGTGAAACCATCTCTCTGAATGATGTGGCCAAGGAATTGATAGGAGAAGAGAAGTTGGAGATAGATTTGAATAAGATCACAAAAGAAATGAAAGATGGAAAATCGAAAGATGAAGAAATGAGAAGATTCGCACTCTACAATCTTCAGGATTCTGTCCTCACTTCAAAACTATTTGAAAAGCTTTGGCCAAACATAGCAGAAATGACTAAGATTGTGTCAGAACCATTGTTTGATGTTTCAAGATCTTCCTACTCCCAGCTTGTTGAAGACTACATAATTCATGATCTTAAAAAATTCAATGAGATCGCAGAAAACAGGCCAATAAGGGATGAAATAGAAGAAAGAAGGAGAAGGCCAAAATACATTGGAGCTTTCGTAAAAGAGCCCACTCCGGGATTGTTCGAAGATGTTTCAGTATTCGATTTCAGATCATTTTATCCCAATGTTATTGTAAGCTTCAATATTTCAGCAGCAACCCTTCATGATAAAAAAGAAAGCGGGGACTATGAAACTCCAGAATTTGAGTTTGAAGGAAAGAAAAGAAAATTCTATTTTGAAAAATCCCCCGGATTCATTCCTCAAATTTTGAATGGGCTCCTTGAAAGGAGAAAAGAGGTGAAAAGCAAGCTGAAGAAAAACAGAACACCAATACATGAAGCAGAAGACTATGCTCTCAAGACCCTTGCAAATGCCACATATGGGTACTTCGGATTCTTTGGAGCAAGATATTATAGTTTGGAAGCTGCAGCAAGCATAACTGCAATATGCCGGCATTACATTCACAGCACAATAGATAATATTGAAAAAAAAGGATTCAATGTAATCTACTCTGATAGTGTAGATGGAAAAACAAAAGTGTTTGTAAAAAAGAATGAAGAAATTTATGAAGAAGAAATAGAAAGATTATTTGAGAAAATTGATAAAACTTCTTTTGGAAAAGAGTATAATTTTAAGAAAGATTTAGAAGTTTTGACTCTTGATGAAAAGGGAAATTCCATATTTAAACCAATGAAATACGTTATGAGGCATAGTTGCAATAAAAAAATGTATAGGGTAAATTTCACAAATAACTGGTATATTGATGTTACCGAAGACCATTCTTTGATGGGGTATCAATCACTTATGTTAAATCGAAGCAGGCAAAATAAACAAGATGTTCTAAAAAGAATTATTGAGATTAAACCTTCTGAGATTCATAATAAATCAAATAGCATAATCTCCATGAAAAACCTGCCTTATCAAAACTGTGAGAGTAAAGGATATCCCAAGGAAGTTTACGAATTCATGGGGTATTTTATTGGAGATGGAAGTTTTATGAGGAATAAAGCCCATCAGAAAGCAAACAAAGACTATTATCTAAGATTGTCATTAGGTTCTGACCAAAAAGAGGTCTTTAATAGATTGATAACTCCTCTCACAAATTTGGGTTATATCACAAATCATTGGTTTAGCAAAACAAGAAAAGGAGATGTTGTTTTTAATGGATTAAATTTGGTTAAACTGATTTCAAAAACCTGCCGTGATAAAGCTGGGAAAAAAGCTATTCCCAAATGGCTCTTCGATGAAAAAGAGGAAAATATCGCCGCATTCCTAAAAGGATTATTTTCAGCAGATGGTTGTGTTATGATAAGAAATAATGCTCCAGTAATTAAGTATACTTCTATTGAAGATTCCTACATAGAAAATGTCAGAAAATTGCTATATCGGGTGGGAATTTCTCATTCGGTCTTTAAGGAGAATACAGTTAATAAATATAAATCAAAAAACAAAATTTATTCTAGTGGAAGCCATTCTAAGAATATTCTAATAAAGAATAAAGAAGACTTCTGCAAAAAGATAGGATTTATACTTGAAAGAAAAAATAAGCTTGCAAACATTAAGACTCAGGGTATTCAAAAGAAAGATATCAAAAATTTTGATTTTGATATACAGGGAGTAAAGAATGTTGAAGAAATAAAAACCCCGAAGTATGTCTATGATCTTGAAGTCGAAAAGAATCATCGCTTTTTCGCAAATTATGTTTTAGTGCATAATACAGACAGCGTGATGTTTTTGCTTGGAAACAAATCGGAAAAAGAAGCCCTTAAAGTTCTTGAAAAGATAAATGAATCCCTTCCAGGAACGATGGAATTGGAATTAGAAAAATTCTACAAAAGGGGAATATTCGTAATGAAAAAGACCGGGGAAGCAGGGGCAAAGAAAAAATATGCCTTATTATCTAAAGATGGCACACTAAAGATAAGGGGATTTGAATCTGTAAGAAGAGACAAATGCGATCTTGCAAAAGAGATGCAGGAATTTGTCATAAAGAAAGTTCTTGAGGAAGGAAAAGCAGAAAGCGCATTGAAGCATGTAACTGACCTAATCAAAAAAGTAAAAGAAAAGAAGATATTTGCCTCTGAACTGATAATAAGAACACAATTGACAAAACCTATTGAGGAATACTCCTCAATCGGACCCCATGTTGCCGTAGCAAAAAGAATGAGAGAAAAAGGAATCCCCATAAAGGAAGGAGGTCTTGTGGAATATGTTGTTAGAAGTGGAACTGAAAAGCTCATAAGAGAAAGGGCGAGAATTCCTGATGAGGTGAAGGAAGGAGAATATGATTCGGATTATTATATAAACAATCAAATTGTTCCCGCAATAGAGGGAATATTCCAAGTTTTCAATATCTCGGTTGATGAACTAAAACAGGCCAAGAAGAAAAAACAAAAAAGCTTGGGAGAATTTTAAATGGAGCAAAAATTACAAAATGAATTGGAACCTTTAATGAATAGGATAAAGGAATACAACCCCCGTGCTGACCTTGATAAAGTAAAGAAAGCATTTTCCCATACGGATGAATATTCATGGGGAATAGCAAAAATGTTAATGGGATTCAAAGCAGACACAGTAACCCTTATCTCTGCTCTTCTTTACAACCCATTCATGCAAAAGAAACTCTCTGAGCAGGCCATAGAAAAAGAATTTGGAAAAGATATTCTCGATATTTTAAATGGAGTTGCAAGAATAAATCTCATAAAATCCAAACCAGAAGAATCTGAGAATGTAAGGAAGATAATATTTGCAATGGCCAAGGACGTGAGAATAATACTCATAAAACTTTCTGAAAGAGTTCAAAAGATGAGAGAATTGAAGAATTCTAAAAACATTCCAGAAAATAAAGTCATAGCTGAAGATATTCTCAACATCTATGCTCCGATCGCATACAAACTGGGAGTATACTCCATCAAATCAGAACTTGAAGACAGCGCACTTTACTTCATAGATCCAAAAGCCTATTCCGAACTGAAAAGCAAAGTTGCTTTCAAAAAAGACCTTAGGGAAAAGCAGATTGCAAAGGCAGTCGATAAAATCAAACATCTGCTGAGAGAGAAAAACATCAATGCCAGGGTTCTTGGAAGAGCCAAACATTTTTATTCAATTTATAGAAAAATGGAGCTACAGAACAAGAGGTTTGAAGAAATCTTGGATCTTCTTGCAATAAGAATCATAACCGAGACGGTGGATGACTGTTACAGAGTTCTTGGAATAATCCATTCAAACTATAATCCCATAATCTCAGAGTTTTATGATTACATCGCAAATCCAAAACCCAACATGTATCAGAGCATCCACACAAAAGTAATTTTTGAAAACAAGCCTATAGAAGTTCAAATAAGAACCCTTGGAATGCACCAAATGGCAGAGGAGGGAATTGCAGCCCATTGGAGATACAAAAATACTGAAAGAGACAAGCTGTTTGACAAGAAAATAGCGTGGATGAAACAAATACTTGAATGGAAAACAACTAGCACTGCAAAAGAATTGATAGATTCTCTAAAAATTGATCTGTTCAAGAATGAAATAATCGTTCTAACCCCTCAAGGAGATCCTATTTCCCTTCCAGAGCAATCCACCCCCATAGACTTTGCTTATCATGTACATACAGATGTTGGAAATTCAACAGAAAAGGCCAAGGTCAATGGTGCCATTGTTCCCCTTGAACATCAATTGAAGGCAGGAGACGTTGTTGAAATAATGACCTCGAAAAATGCAAGGCCTTCAAGAAACTGGCTCAAATTTGCAAAGGCCACATTCGCAAGAAGCAAGATAAGAGAAGCACTCCATATCCAAGGAGTTCAAACAGAGGAAGAGCCTACTCCGAAACTTGCACATAAAATTTCAATAGAGCCAAAGACAAAGGAACAACAAAGAATAATCCTAAAAGAAATCCCCCATATATCCCGGGACTGCAATCCGGAATTTGGAGAAAAGATTATTGCAGTAATAACCAAAGATGGAAAAATCTCCATACATAAGGAAAGTTGTAAAAATCTTATGAATATTGAACAAAACAAAAAATTGAAAGCAGGGTGGAAAGAAATAAAGGAAAATAAAACAATTTTAACAATAAGTGTGGAAGATAGAATGGGTGTTCTGGCAGAGGTTCTCAACACAATAGCACTTCAAAAAATAAATGTTAACACTATCAATAGCGTTGTTAAAAAAGACAAGGCAGACATTATAGTGGATGTTGCCTTTGAAAACAAAGAGCAGCTTGAAAATGTCATAGCCAAATTAAAACAGATAAAAAATGTTATCAACATTCGCAAGAAATAAGTCAGAGTAAAAAAATTAGAATTTACATTGATTGTTTATTTATTTGGATCAGTTACCCTGCCAATGAATAATATATTTCCAGTTTCTTTTTGTTGTATTATAAATATAAATGGGTGGTCTGCATTGAATATTTTCGGCTTTTGAGATGGGCCGGCACTCGTTACCTCCATGATGACTGCTGTCGCGGCCGCCGCCTCTGTCCCTTTTTCATCAACCTTGACATATGCTTGATGAATTACTGCGCTGATGAATAATTTTTCCGCTATCGTCATTCCTGAAAAGTCTGCTGAATCTGAAAATGCTGTTGGCATCCCTAAGGCTGCCAGATTTTCTTTTAAAGAGTATTTTGTGTCGAATTCAAATTTAGGGATGTAGACCGCATCCAATTTTGTCTCTTGCATTTGGCTCTTGTATTCAGAAAATTTTTCTGCCGTCAAATCTGATTCTATAGATGCAAGATTTTCGGTTGGCAATAAAATTACCATTGAGAGTTCTTCTCCCCTGTACGGCAGCTCTAAAAGCTGTAAGCCTTCAATGTCTGCGTAATTAAGCATGGCCTCCCTCTCCGGCTTCATATACATCATTTGAGTTTTGACAACATTGGCAGGAGTTATCTTGAAATTTCTTTCTTGAGTGTTAGATTTATCAAATTCCCATTCCCATGTTCCTTTGAAATAGATAGCATTTGTTATTACAAGCCGAGTATTCGGGTTTAGTAAGCTTGGAGCAATCAAATCTTTGATCTTATTATTAGTCTGTTCCTCAATGAATCTGTTTAGGGTCTGCCTCGATTTCTCCGTTTCCTTCACAAAATCCACATTCGCAGCCTTTCCCCCATAATACTTTTCAATTGTGCCGGTGTAATCCTCAATGAAAGGATAATCCTTCTGAACCCATAGAGCGTTTCCTGTTCTTGATTCATAGGCTTCATTTCTCAAGTTGACAGCATTATAGATTGCAGCGAAGTTAGGTCTCAGTATGCTGCTTTCTGGAAAATGAAAGACTGATTTTATCTCATCTGCTGTTTTTCCTTTCGCGCCTTCATAGACCATTGCAAGGGCAGCAGAGATACTATAGGGAGAATAGAAAATATTCCCATTTTCAGATCTGACTAATTCAGAATACAAATCAAATGCAAATTGGTTATTTGCATCTACTACGTCTTGAATGCCTTCCGCAGTATAGCCAGTGTCGTCTGCCCTCGGCGGCTGCTTAGGCTCATATGGGAAAAGAAAGTAAACTGCTGCGGCAGTCACAGCTCCAATCATAAGAAGCGCCACCACAAAAGTCAGAAGCTTGTTCATATAATCATTAAAACATAGCCAATATTTAAATGTTGTTTTGACTTCAATTTCGTTTGAAGCGAGCAAGCTAGAATTGTAACATCTCTAAATTAGAGCATGCCAAAATTTATATATAAAAATTCATTCAGATAATTTGAGAAGCAGCAGCATGGAAAATAAAAATTGGATTAAAGCTGGAGAAAAAACCAAAGAGGTTTTGAATTATGCTAGAAAGCTCGCAAAGCCAGAAACTCCTCTTCTTGAAATAGCTGAAAAGACAGAAGAATATGCAGAAAAGCAGAAACTAAAATTTGCTTTCCCCATCAATCTTTGCATAGATGACATCGCAGCACATTACTGCCCCATAAAAGGTGATGATTTCATTGCCAGGGGCCTTCTAAAAATAGACCTTGGAATATCAATTGAAGGATGCTCGGGAGACAGTGCATTAACAATAGACCTTACTCCTGAAGATAAACATAAAGAAATAATAAAGGCAAATCAGGAAGCGCTTGAAAAAGCAATAAAATTAATCAAAGAAGATCCTGAAATAAGGATAAATATGATTGGAAAAATAATAAATGAATCAATATCTAGCAGGGGATTTCAATCAATAAAAAATCTTTCTGGCCATGAGATAACGCCCTACCTGTTGCATTCAGGAGTAAATATTCCCAACTATGATAATCAAAATCAGAATAACCTCGAAGAAGGAATATATGCTATAGAGCCATTCGCAACCTATGGGGATGGATTTGTTAAGGATTGGAAAAATTCAAACATCCTTATGCTAAGACAAAGGCAGCCAGTAAGAGGAAATGCTCAGAAAATTTTGAAATTCATTGAAGAAGAATATCAAACGCTTCCATTCTCATCCCGCTGGATCCTAAACAAATTTGGAAAATCCTCAATTCTTTCATTGAATCAAATGGAAAAACAAGGAGTCCTTCATCATTTCCAACAACTAGTTGAAAGATCAGGAAGAGAAGTCAGCCAATTCGAGCACACAGTCTCAATTTCTAAGGGGAAGGTTTCTGTTATCACGGAATAGCATGATCATTTTTCAACAATGTTTTTAAATTCTCGAATCATCCCATTGGTATGGAGAAAGAACTTTTATTGGCTTTCATTTTTGTAGTTTTAATATTTAATATTGCGGGAGCCCATTCTAGTCTTGAAAATAACCCTCTTAGTGGCCCGCCTAAGCAAGAGGAGCCAGATTTTGATAATCTTGATCCTGGTGCCCCGTACTGCTGGAGATGCGTTGACGACAAACTTGAAATCTTTCTTTCAAAGTTAATAACGAATGAGGGTTGCTATGATGAAGATTTTAATTTTTTAAGTTATAGCAAAGATCCTTCTTTAAAAAATCTTACAAAAACTGCTGAAATCAACGGGATTATTTCGGAGTCAAGAAGCTTGGAACAATTATCTCAGACCCTTTTCAACAAAGGCATAATCGGCTGCGCAATGCCTTCTCTCCAAGAACTCTTGAATAAAGATGCAAAAATAATTGATTCTGATAATAACGGCATTCCCAGCAGTGGAGATACTGTTGAAGGATATGTTGAAAAGACAATTGAGTTGGATTTAGGGGGAGAGGTTGCAATTCTGTATCCCGGGACAGAATTAAACTATGACAATGGCGTCTTCACTGTTTTTCCTGGAAGGAGGGGTGGTGAGGACTATCTCACATTCAATAATCAAAAAATTCTTCCTACGCAAGAAGGATATGACATCCATCTATCAGATAACATTCCCCTATCTTCGAAAAAAAATGTTGGGATAAAAAGCCCTGTTACTGCCAGCACTGGTGGAACGGATTTAACGGCAAACATTGCGACGTCAATCAGAAATGTAAATTTGATAGCACTTATGAATAATCTTTTGAAAAAAATTGTGGGCTTTTTTGCATGATTCTTATTTGGAGATTTATAGAATATTAATAATTAAAATTGTTAAAGCAAGAGACAACTTGCATCCAATAGATCACTTAAGTTTCTCTCAGGAAACTTATCCAGTCAGCAATAGTTTTTATTTTTCCGAAGCTAGACCTTTTTTCTTACTTAAAGTTTCTTTTTGATATTTTTTGATTAAACTTTTTTCTATCTCGGATTTTAATTAAAAAAGTTTACCCCATATAACCAGGCATGTCCATTTTATCCGGCCTTGCTTTCTTCAAAAAAACTTCCATATCTTTATACTGCCTTACATCTTCATGAGAAACTGATGGTTTTATTTTCTTTATTGCCTCTTCAAAGAATTTCTTCTTTACTTCCTTGGCACCAATATTCTCCCTGAGCGTAAGCATTGCAGCCTCCCTGCATATTCCCTCTATGTCTGAACCAACGAGTCCATCTGTTTTCTCAGCAAGATAAAACAGGAGCTTGTCTTTATCAGATAAATCTTTGAAACTAATTTTTTTATCTTTAATTTTTAGCATATCTGAATTGCCAATGGTCTCATCTGAAGCCATTTTGGATGCAACATTCACTTTAAGGCTTTTGAAATCGCTTTCTATTTCAGATAATTCTTTTTTATCCAATGATATTGGCATGTCCTTGGTGTGGATCCTAAATATTTCTGCTCTTCCATCTCTGGTTGGAACTGTTGTCATGACTATTCTATCAAATCTTCCAGACCTAAGTAGGGCTGGATCAAGCATATCTGGCCTATTTGTTGCTCCGATAACAACTACTCCTTCAAGCTTCACTAGTCCATCCATCTCTGAAAGTAATTGATTCAACATACTGTCATTTACTTTGCTAATAGTGCTATCATGCCCTCTTCTTGAAGCCATTGAATCAAGTTCATCAAAGAAAACGACGCATGGCGCAACTTGTCTTGCCTTGTTGAATATTTTTCTAACTCCTTTTTCAGATTCTCCAACAAATTTGCTCAATAACTCTGGGCCCTTAATCTGTATGAAATTCGCAGAGCTTTCAGTTGCCACTGCTTTCGCCAATAATGTCTTACCTGTTCCCGGAGGCCCATAAAGAAGAACTCCCCTAGGGGGTCTTATTCCTAAATTCTTGAATGCATCTGGATGTTTCAAAGGCCATTCTATCGCCTCTTTCAATTCCCGTTTTATGAAATCCAATCCGCCTATGTCGGACCATTTAACATTAGGGCTTTCAACATAAACTTCCCTCATTGCTGAAGGTTGTACAACATTGAGGGCATCCCTAAAGTCTCTGTCAGAGAGATTTAATTTTGCAAGTTTCTCCTGAGAAATAGGGCCGCTCTCTTTCCCAATATCCATTTCAGGAATAACTTTTCTTACTCTTGACATTGCTGCTTCCTTACACAAAGCAGACAAATCAGCCCCGACAAATCCATGGGTCAAATCAGCATATTTCTCAAGATTAACGTCTTTCATAAGGGGCATGTTTCTAGTATGAATTTTCAAAATCTGCAGCCTTCCATTTCTGTGAGGGACTCCAATAGAAATTTCCCTGTCAAATCTTCCCCCTCTTCTAAGAGCAGGATCTATTGAATCCGGCCTGTTTGTAGCGCCTATGACAACAACCCTTCCTCTTGATTTCAATCCATCCATCATTGTCAATAGTTGAGAGACAACCCTTCTTTCAACTTCTCCATATGCCTCTTCTCTTTTTGGAGCGATAGCATCTATCTCATCTATGAAAATTATTGAAGGCGCATTCTTTTCAGCCTCTATAAATATGTCCCGCACCCTTTTTTCGCTTTCTCCATAAAATTTACTCATGCACTCAGGACCATTCAACAAAATGAAATTTGATTCTGTTTCATTTGCAACTGCTTTCGCCAATAATGTCTTTCCAGACCCAGGAGGGCCATAAAGCAGAACTCCCTTTGGGGGTTCTATTCCCAGCCTTTCAAATATCTCGGGATGTTTCAATGGCACTTCAATCATTTCCCTTATTCTTCTTGCCTCCTCATTTAATCCCCCAATATCCTCATAGGTTATTTCAGGAGCATTTGTCTCTTCAGCAACTTCAACAGCAACAGGATTCAAGGATAATTCAGTATTTTCTGTGATTATAACTGAGCCCTTGGGATTTGAGCCAACTATGCAAAATCTTGTTTGATTCATCCCAAAAGCATTGAAATTTTGATTGAATGCTTCCTCAAAAACCCCGAATAAATCTTCAAAAGAATCGGCCATAAGGTCTTTTCTTCTTTGGGATCCCCCAAGAACAACTATGTCTCCAGAAACCACTGCTCTTCCCAATAAACCATTCTTGAACATTTCAGGATTTGCCTGCACCCTTATTCCTTTTTGAGCAGGAGCTATTGTGATTTTCTTAGCTTCTTTGACATCTGCCTTTGAAACAATTATATTCTCCCCTATTCCTGTCTTGGCATTCCTTCTTATTATTCCATCAATCCTTAAAATTGCCTCTCCAACATCGGCAGGATATGCCCTATCAACAATGGCAGTAGTTTCTCTTCCACCTTTTATTAAAATTACATCTCCCGGTTTAACATTCAGAGATTTCATTGTAGAAGTGTTCATCCTGGCTATGCCCTTGTAAGCATCTTCTTGCAAAGATTCCATTACCTTCAATTTAATCTGGTTGTCTGCCATTTTTATTCGTCTTCCTCCCCTATGAAAAATCCATCTTTCTTTGGTTTAGTATCTTCCATCTTGATTATTTTCATTTTTTTTGAAACAAATCCCTTTCCTCCTGGGAGATTAATGGGCTTTGTTTCCGATTTCTCTCTTACAACCCCGCGCACTCCATTTTTATTTATTTGTCTTGTGCGATCATAGTTTCCATTTCCACCCCTTTCTTCCGTTCCAAAATTTAAAGATAATTTATTTGCATGTTCCAGAGCCAGCGTAACCATTCTGTTCATATGCTCCATGTTTTCTTTCATGCTTTTGTGCATCCCTTCAAACGGATCTTCTGTCTCTGCTTCTGCAGCTTCCGCAGCATCCGCAGCATCCTCAAAGAAATCTATCAATTCTTTTGGTATTGAAACAGTATAAGAATTTCCTACTCTCCTGAGTTTAACCTGAAAATTCTGCTTTTGCAGTTGAGAATATTTGTTGAATTCTTCCATGTCTGAAGGATGATATGTTCTCCCGCCACAATTTGGGCATTCCAAAGCCCTCATTCTGAAGCCAGACCTTTCAACCATTAGCTTCTTCATCTTCTTTCCGCATTTATTGCATAAAACTGCGTGGTCAAATATGTCTGCCATTGTATGTCTTTTGAGTATACCTCATTCGTATACACAAGATGTATACACCCCTATTTAAATATTTCTATTCTAAAGAGCATAATGGTCTGGCAAAGAAATCAGTTTGAATATATTCTCAAAAACCCTCTCAGGATAGTCGTCCCCCTCAATAGTTCTCAATTTTCCAAGATCTAAATAATATTTGATTAGAAGTTCTGTTTTATCCCCGTATTCTTTCAATCTCCCCCCTATGGTTTCCGGGTCATCATCATCCCTCCGATATAATTCCTTTCCACAACACTTGTTATCTTTGGGAAAATTATAAGACCCATAGATATTTTCACATTTATTACATTGTTTTCTTATGATTATTCTTTGTATTGTCTTCTCATCCGAGATGGTCAAATAAATAACTTTATCCAGAGATGCAAATTTTTCAAGAGAAATTGCCTGTTGAACCGTCCTTGGGAATCCATCTAATATGAATCCTTTTTTGCAATCTTCATAGGAAAGTCTTTCTTTTACAAGAGGAATTGTGATATCATCTGGAACTAATTTTCCTCCCGCCTCAGGACCCCAATATTTTTCTCTTGCCTCTACCCCTAATGGGTGACGCTTAGAATACATCCTCCTGAATATATCTCCTGTAGAAATATGGGGTATTCCCAGCTCCCGTGATATTGTTTTTGCCTGTGTTCCTTTTCCAGCTCCCGGAGGCCCTATTAAAAGTATTCTTGACATGATTTAATCAATTATAACTGGCTTTTTAACATTAATTAAACAGAAACACAATAAACAAACAAGTTATTTCAATTCTTTAAACGCCTGATTAATAAGGTCTTCAGACCAATTATTGTTCTTCAATAATGTTCTTATGTAAGTGTCTTCATATTTCAGCTCTCTTGACTTCAAAATATAATCTTTCAAGACTAAAATGTCTTTACTCTTTCCAGCTATTGGCGCAGAGATTTTCTGTCTTTTAAGATAAAGAATTATTAAGAATCCAATCAATGCCACAAACAAGATTACCGAGATGGTTATAACCAAGTATTTTGTTAAATTTCCAACATCTGGTTCAGTTGTTGAACAATACTGGGTTTCTGCCTTGTCTTGTAATCCGCAAAGGGTATCCTTGCATACCCTGGATTGTAATCCATCCATGCATTCATCCCATTCATAGCATTGCCAATTAGGAGTGCATGTTGTTCCACCAGTAGAGGTAGTATTTGTAGGAGTTACAGTTGTTCCAGTGCCCCCCGTCCTTCCAGTTTCTCCTGTGCCGCCACCATTTGTTGTGTCATCGGTTACAGTAGTAAGAGTGTAAGCAGCATATTTAGTCGTATGATAAGTCCATACAACCATATCGCTTCCAGAATCAGCATAGCATTCTCTAACTGTACTGTAATTAAGATTAGTAGGATTGACAGCATTGTTGCAAACAGTCCCTATGGTCGTTATCGCTCCAGTAGTCTTTGTCCAACCTGCTTTATTTCCAGACATTCCCCCAAATGTTATTTTCAATGGTTTGGAAGAATTCAAGTCTGAAGAGAATCCAACATCTATAACCTTATTTATTGCTCCCCCGGAAACACTGCATACTGAATTTGACCTTATGGTTGGAAGAAGCAATGTTGTAGTGCTTGCACTCCCAGAGATTATGGAATTGGCAGGAATAAACAATGAATAATTCTTACCTGAAACCGTTCTTACAATAGAAAGATCGCTTGTGCTTGGAACAAAACTTCCGCCCGCACCCATCTTAGCACTGATATCCATGAGAATATCGTTGCCTTCAGGAATGCTTGAAGGAATAACTATTTTTTGAGGTTGCACATTTGAAGGAAGTATGAGCAAGGATATTGAATCCCCAACCAAAGTATCCGATGAATTAATGGTGTAATTAGTAACCGGGGGGGTGATATTCATAATTTGAGAATATAAAACATCGGAAATAAGCAGATTAATTCCAGTGTATGCCCTATCATCATTCAATGTTTTATTTTCAGCTACTTTTAATCCCTGAATGTAAACATCGACGTTATCTCCAAGAGAATATCCTTCCTTTGGAATGGTGGAAGAATCATCCCTGTTTAACAATATAATTGGATCATAGCCATAGCCATTATTGTAAATAACTCCATTTCCAATCTCTAATGATCCCACATTAAATGAAATATTGTAATAGTTTGGAATGCTGTTTCCAGGGGTTGCATAACTCAATCCCCCATATACTTGAAGAGGGAATGAAGGTGCAGCACACACAAATGATAAAACCATAAAAACAAAGAACAGAATCATCACTGAAAAGAAAGCCTTTCCTACAAATTTGTTTCTACAATGCATTTTTAATAATCCTCTTTTTATAAAAATAAAACTATGGGAAAAATGACGCTGCTTCGGTCATGTATATCCAGTATCCCTTATTTGGCTCCAATCTTGGTCCCGCTCCCAAAGCAATTGGTTGAATCTGATTAGTGTTTCCAAGATTGTCACATTCTAACAATGAGGTATATTTTCCGCTGATTCCTCCGAGATAATTATTTCCATCAACATCGGTTAATGAATGCACCCCTATAAGATTCCAGCCTGCAGTAAGATCCACAACCGGGACTATTCCTCCAGGAGTGATAGTAGAGATAATAGTATTTGTCCCGCTGATATTTATTGCCGATGCATTTCTCATCTTTACCCAATATCCTTTTCCAGGCTCTATGGCATCAAATCCACTATCCCCTCTCGGGATGTTTTCATCGGCATAGAACACCAACCATTTATTATTCTGATAAGTATAAATTTCTGTGAGATTCATTTCAACAGTTGAATTTCCAACAAGACCTTGGAATACGGCCCTCACACTTGTATTATCAGGAATCACTGGAATGGAAATAAGATTGAATCCGGATACAAGATCATATTGATTTGTCCATTTGCTGTAAACATCAAGAGTAGATTTTACTTCAGTTCTTATGCTTGTATTATCTACAGCATACAAAGTCAAATTGTAGAATCCCTGTGTTAGAGGAGACACTATGAAATTAGAAGAGCAATTTTTAGTATTGCACATTGTAGAATTGCTTCTTACGATAACTCCAGAACTGTTCTTTATATTATATCCTATCTCAGTAATATTCAAATCATCATAGGCTGACACCCTTATTTGGAAAGAATCAAGAGTGTTTGCTGTACTTGGCGCAAAGCTATCACTGGCATTGA
>JAHJTO010000060.1 GCA_018829845.1 Nanobdellota archaeon | reverse complement strand
TTGAAACATGTGCGATCTTCCTCGCCTGATAGCTTGATTTGCCCTCGTTTTTCAGCCTTAAGGTTTCAATCAAGCTCTTTTTATTGAATTTCATGGGCTGATTAACATCAGCCTTGAGAACTAATTTTCGGATAACACAAAAGGATTCTGATTGATTAAATTTATAAACCTCTTTCTTTTGATAAAAAACATGAAATGCTCAAGCTGTAAAATAGATTTTAGTGCGGGCGTTAAATTCAAATGCCCTTCCTGCAGAAAGGAAACCATTGCAAGATGTGGGAAATGCAAGAAGATGAATGTAAAATATGATTGCAAGTGCGGATTTGAGGGACCTTGAGTATGGCCGGTGGATTGAATATTCTTACAATAAGGCTAATGCCTGATTCCCCTTCTACTGATTTGGTAAAGGTTAAGGAAGATGTTGCTGAAATTGTCAAAAAGCTTGATGGAATTTTCCACAGTTCTAAGGAAGAACCAATTGCATTTGGATTGAAGGCACTTATAATTATTGTTGCCATAAAAGAAGAACAATCGCCTGATGCACTTGAGACAGATCTGGGAAAAATAGAGCATGTACAATCTATAGAGGTTACAGACGTCAGAAGGGCATTTGGATAAACCAAAGTTTAAATAGCTCTTGCAGTATATATTTTTAAATGATAGTGAGGCTGAAATGACATTAAATCCTGAACAAGTTGAACAGATAAGGCAGCAATTTCTTGCGCAAATAGAAAAGTTTCCAGAGGATCAAAGAGAACAATTAAAGCAACAGATCATTAATGCCACTTCGGAGCAACTTGAAGCAGCCATGGGTCCAAGAGAAGGAAAGGAAGAAGAATGTTTGTTCTGCGGGATTGCCAATGGAACAGTAGCTACGATGAAAGTTTATGAAGATAATTCAGTTGTCGCATTTCTTGATATAACTCCTTCGGTTGCAGGACAAGTAATTGTGATTCCAAAAGAACACCAGCAGTTTATTTTTCAAATCTCCGATCAGACATTGTGGAATTTATTCAAGGTAGTCAAGATGCTAGAACCATTAATTGTCAATATTACCAAGGCGGGGGGATTGAGCATTTTCATTAGTCAGGGGAATGCAGCAGGACAACATTTCAAACATCTTGCAATAAATATGGTTCCAAGAGCCGATGGAGACAATGCATCTTTCCATTGGCCAAGAAATGAGGTCAAAAAAGAGGATCTTGAAGATGCTGCAAAATTCATAAAAGATGGGATAGACAAAATGGTAACGGAAGAAAAAGCAAGAATGGAAAAATTGATGAAGGAGAGACATAAGGTTGAAAGCAAACCTGCTGAGAAGATTCAAGAGTTACCAAGAAGGGCAGCTTAGTTCTATAATTAGAAGGAAATTTCCAGCATTATAAAAACATAAATTTTAGGGTATGTTTCTTATCAAATAAAAATCATAAAAATGTTTCCAAAGAATACTGTTATTAATAAAGCCATCAAAAATACGGGGATGAATGGGATCCCATACTTCACAAACACTTTCTTTCCAGAAGCTTTTATCATCGCAATCTCCTTTCTTGTAAGGCCCTCAAAGCTTGCTTTTACTACATTTCCCCTTACTTTCACATCTTTCAGAAGCCAATCCCCTTCTGTGAGCTTTGATGGATTTACCTTTTTTATCAAACATGACTTTTCAACGGAGTTAACAAAAATTAAAATCAAAGTTATTGCAAGTGCTGAAACAAGAATCAGAAGAATGAAAATATTTGAAGTAATGGCATATCCTGCAAAAAAGAGCAGCGACAGAAGCAATGAAATCAAAAACAATTTTTTATTTTTTCTCAATTCAGAATAAAAATCTTTGAAGTTTATCAAAGCAAGAACAAGACTATATACTAGGCCATATACGCTTCCTGCGATAAGGATATTTGACAGGAATGAAAAAGAAGGAATTACTGCACCAAGAGCTGTAAGAAGTTTTACATCTCCACCCGCAAACAATTTTCCATAATACATTGCCATTGCAATTATAAAAAATACAACCAATCCAGAAAGACTTGTCAATATCGGGACAGGATCCCATTGGATGATGCTTTCTGCAGATCTTATTGATAGGGCAATTGCAATCAAACTGAAACTTAGCCAGTCAGAAACTTCTCTTTTTTTTAAATCAGTAAATGAAGCGGCAAAAAGCCAAACTACTGCAACTACAATAAGAATATCAATCACCATTGATTATTCAAAAGAAACAAATTTATAAGTCTTTTTACTGAAAAATCTTTGATTTCCCACCGTGACAGAAACTATATCTATCCTTGCTCCTTGCCGACTCAAATTGGGATCCATCGGTATTCTATCTTTTAGGGATATTTTGGGTTCTCTGTGATCCGCCTTTCTTGTAAACTCTGAAGGCTCTTTTTCTTTTCAGGTCCTTCTTAGTTTTCCTTCTGTGCGGCATTTCGTAATCATCGCTCATTTACTATGAAGCAATACTCAATTAATAAGCTTTTTGTCCTCGTAGAAAGGTTTATATTTATCTTTTTGATATTTAACACATGGATAAGAGGGGATATGCAGTTTCTGCCCCAATCGTGGCAGTAGGAATCGGGATTTTAATACTAACTTATTTGTATTTTCTTCCACTAAATGACAAATGCAATTTGATTCCAGGGTTGCCATCTTGTGAACAATCTTCTGCAGAAACTCTTTTTTCTGCAAATCCAGGAATCCTTGTTCCCCAAGAAGTTTCAAAGAGATATTCAATTCCAAGTACAGAACTTTTCAGAATAAATGATCTGGAGCTTGCCACGATATTTAATGAGATTAAGGTGGAGAGAGGTTGGTTTTACTCTAATGCGGGGGATGCTGAATTTTCATTAAATGAGGGAGCAAAGGAAGCTAAACTTTTCATAGTAATCGGAGATGCCAAGGGTAGTCTTAATGTCGTTGTAAATGGCAGAACAGTGTCAAGGATTAGCGGAGAGGGAGTAAGGGAAGTAAACATCCCGATAGGAATCACTGAAAAAACTAATAGTCTGAAGCTTGTTCCAACAGTCCCATTCATGCCTTGGAGTTCAAACAGATACGGCATAGCAAAAGTAACTCTTAAGGAAAGATACACCAAAACAACTAACAAGGCCACATACAATATTGAAATAAAGCAAGATCCAAATGATGTTGTCAGAGGAATGCTTAACTTCAATTCTGAATGCTTATCCACAGATAATCTTATAGTGACCCTAAATGATAATGAGCTGATTGATGACATTGTTTGTAGTGGGATGAAAAGAGATATCAAAGAATATCTCAAAAAGAATAACACTATGACTTTCATGACAGAAGGAAATTATATTATCAATAGCGCATACCTTGATATTACAATAAAAGATAATGTGTGGCCAACATATTATTTTGACATATCTTCATCAAGATTGAAAAGCAATGTTCCAATAATGCTAAATCTTTATTTCAATGAAACTGGAAGCAAAGAACTTTCAGTATACCTTAATGGAATCTCAATTTCAGCACAGACAAGCAAGATGGATTGGAAAACAACAATAAACAAATTTTTAGTTGAAAGACAAAATTCCATTATGTTTGTACCCCGAACGGATGTAACTATATCAAAAGCAGAGGTTAAGTAAGATGCCAATACCCGGACAGTATCGTTATTCTGAAAACGAGCTTCCTCAAAGACCTCAAAAAATAAAGAGGGTAATGCCAGGCCATAAACTTAAGACAATTTTGTATATCCTTCTTTTAGCAGCGATAATATTCGGGGTATATTCTTACGGGCCACAGATCGCAAATGCTTATGGGTCTGTAAAGAATAGTACAAACACTGCCATCAAACCAATAATCCAGATATTCAATCCCCAAGAAACAATAAAACAATATCAAGATATATGGGGATCTCCGACCGTAAAAGAGCAAGCAAAAAAGATTTTGGGTATAGAATTTGTGAATCCTAAAAATCAAACTCCTTTTAGCACAATTGCAAAAATAAATGTTAATACTAAGGAAGACATTGTTCTAAGCCCTAAATGCTATCTTGATGAAAAAGAAATAGAAACAGAGCCTCAAGAACTTAGTTTTTTGAAAAGTGATCTGGAGCAGCACTCTTCAATAAAATGTTCTAATAGTGTTGGTGGAAAATCCCTAAGCCTCAAAATTGAAAACCCATCGAATGTAAAATCTGTTCTTACTGTTTGGTATGCTGCAGGGGATTGCGCAAGCATGGGGGGAAGTTGTGATTTTTCCTGTTTCCCTGGGGAAGAAAAAGCAGCCTATCCATGCCCTTCTGGATTGGCCTGTTGCATTGAGCCAGGATATAACAAGGGAACCCTAAAATCTGAAATGGATCATTCATCTGCTTATTCGCTATTGCTGACCACTTCAGATGATCAGCCTCTTGCAAATGGAGATTATCCCTTAATTGTGAAAATAAAAAGGGAAAATGCCGAATCTACACTCAAAAGAATAAGTTCGTTCAAGATTTCAACATGGAGTAGCAGCATGTCTATTAATTGTCCAACGATTTCGGGAGAGAGGGAAGCATTATCTAAATATCTTGTGGACAAAAACAGCGATACCTATGTTGTAGAGTGCCAACTTGAGGTAAATGGTGAGGCATTATTGCAACGGGCATTTATTGAATCCGAAATGGATTATACTGTTGAGGAAGAATTTAAAACAACACTTGCATAATAATAATCATAAAAGATGGCTAAACAAAAGGGGATGAATTTGATTCTGTTGACAATCATACTAGCCTCGCTTCTTTTGACGGGACAGACCGGATGTCCACAACAGGCAGGAATTGGAACAACAACCTCTTCTGATCAACAATATCAATCCACATCTGCGTCAAGTTATGGGTTAGATTACTCTTTAATTAAGGGGGTTGGAATGCTAAGCGAGGGATCAAAAGTAACTCTTGGAGAAACATTTAATGTAGGGTTACATATTGAAAATTATGATTCTAAACCCCGATCCGGGAGAGCATGCATAAGGGATGATATGGATGATGCCTATGGCGGAGTAGAAACTGCTTGTAATATGGTTCTATTCAATGTAAGGGAGGCACAGTTTGATGAAAAGGGGAATGTGGTTAAAGCGGGAAGCTTCGATTTACAATTCCCTGCATCTGGTTACTATTCTTACATTAAAGAATTTCCATTGGCCCAATCTACTGCCAAACTATTCATTAATTCTGAATATGTTCAAAGTTCTTCAGTACAAACAAGCGTTTCAGTTCCACAACCAACTTCAGGATCATTATCAATAACACAAGATCCATCTCCGGTTAAAATAAGCATAGAAAAAACCATCCTTTCAGAGGAAAACAATTACAAGGTGAATCTTGGAATAAACTTCAACAATCAATTATCTAACTCGGAAATATGGACTCCCGATTTTAAGAAGAAGGGAATAACATTTAATATCCAGATGGGTAACTATCCAATTGAATGCAAATCACAAGGGGTTTTAATTGGGGATTATATTGAGATGGAAAACAAAAAATTTATAACCTGCTCAGCACTTGTTCCGAAGGAGCAGATAACTCATCCATTATTGGTAAATATCAATTATGGAGTCAAGTTGAATAAGGAGTTTTCATTCACCATACAAAAAGAGGCAACAGCATGAAAAAAATAATATTTGGATTAATCCTGATTTCATTAATTCTTTTGAGCGGGGCTACTGGATGCACGACCAAAACTGAACCTGCCACAACCTCCTCAAGCGGCCTTGATGTTCAATTTTCAAAAGATGCCCCCCCAGTTAGTGTGAATGTCAATCAAGAATTTCCAATTTATATTGATGTGTTAAACAGTGGTGGGGGCTACATCCCTAAGGGAGATGCCAAATTCTATCTTACAAGTGTATCTAACCTTGAGAATGTACAAACTTCTCTTGTTAATAGCCGGACATTAAACAAGGAAAGCATTTCTCCTGATAAATTAGTTTTTGCAGAGAAGGCCAGATTCCCATTCGCGCTCCAGAGTCTTTTTGTAATGAGTATGGGTATTACTTCATGCTACAAATATGGGACATCTACCCAGGCAACAGTGTGTATCATATCATCAAATGAAAGCGCAATATGTAGCATTGAAGGGGAAAAGATTACAAGTGATTCAAACAGTGTGGCACCTGTTCAAATATCCAGCCTTACAGAAGAAATAGTTTCAAATAAACTGAGAATCACCATGGTAATCTCCAATAATTTGGGAACAGGCCAAGTATACTTAAGGGATTCTGATTGCGATAAAATCGTTCAGAAAGATTATGCTGAATCATCATCAAAGAAAGATAAAGTAAATATAGAATTGAGAACTCCGGAGAAAGGATTAACCTGTAAACTTCAGGAAGCATCATTCCCATATAATACTATTGACTCATTAACCGGGGTTGCAGATCTTGGAAGAGTTGTGTGCGAGAAACCACTATCTTCAGAAGAGACCGTATCTCCACTTCACATAGTTTTAAGATATACATATGTTTCGTCAATAATAAAGAATTTGAATATTCTTCCTTAATTCTCTGCTGAAACAAAATGGGGTAAAGAGATATTCCAGAAATCACTAAATCTACTTTAGCCACTTCAATTTGAATTTGTATTTCTTATCAATAGTTTTTTTTCTACAAGAACAAACATCTTTTATAGTATATTTCTTACATTTATCACAGAATTTCATGTTTAATCCTTCTTCTTAACTTCTACCTTAACCCCGCTCTTTTTTGCAAGATTCATTATTGAATTTATTGCAGTCTCAATTTTTTTATTTGCAATTTTTGGGTTTTCATCTTCTACAATCATAAGATAATTTGGAGCGCCAATGTAGGTTATTGCCACATCTTTCTGTTTGGACAATATATCTTTTATGAGAACAAGACCATTTGGAGCACTGCTTGATATTTCAAGCATGGTTTTTAGAACAATCTTTTTGGGCTTCATCTTTTCTCTTATTATGTCGAGAATCTTTTTTGCATCCTCTTTTGAAAGATAAGCATTTAGGGCAGATGGGTCTAAAATTGAAGATTCAAAGAAATCATGAATAAATGGATGGTCTTTCTTTATCTCCCCCGCAACCTTTTCAGCATTCTCTTTAATTACGATTCTGAGAATTTTCAGAGCAATATCCTCATTTTCATATTTCTGAAACTCTTCTTTAGTTTCTTTTTGAGAAACTCTTCTCAGTGAAAGGTCTATATGCCCGGTATTCCTATCCACTCTAAGAACTTTGCATATAATTCTCTTATTTATAACTACATAGTCTCTGATGTTTCTTATTCTTCCAGGAGCGATTTCAGAAGTAGGGATTACTCCTGTTTTTCCATATTTTTCTAAATTAACAAAAACCGTAGTCTTCATTATCTCCTTTACCCTGCATAAAACTAGCTCTCCAGGTTCTGGAAATTTCTTTTCTTCATATGCCATAGGACCATTTAGAAATGTCTATTTTTAAACTATACTACTCAACGGAAAACCTGTTTTTGGCATGCTCGAAAGCAAAGCTTTTTGGTACACCGGAGATTTATTATGCTAAAAAAGAAAACCTCTGACTTTAGTCCGAGGAGTGTTCCTTATCATTTTTCAGTGTGACAGAAACTATCTTTCTTATCATCAGATTAATGTTTTAGAATAAGGCCCATATCCCTTTGGATGAGTTCTATAAACTCTTCAGATTTATCTTTTGGGATTATTCCTCCAGCAGAGCGGTTATTTCCGCTTCCTTCACCATTAACCAGTTTTAGAAGGGGCTCGATAACCTTTCGTAAATCTATATCATTGCATTCACCGCATATTCTTGAGGAAATCTTTATATTTCCATCATTTCTATCCGCCATTCCAACTATTATTTTCCCATTGGAGTATACAAATGAGGAGGACATTATAGAAACAATGACGCTTAAGAGATTGTCATTTATCCTTTTACCAGAATTTATGATTACATAATTTTCCGTCTCTATTTTTTCTATGGATACTGCGGTCTTTAGGCTGGAAATTATCAAATGTTTGTATTCTCCATATATGCTCTCTGCAATAGATTTTGCCCTTTTGCTTCCAAGACACATTTCAAGGGCAATATATCCGCGATCCATTCTTCCACAGGCGTTTATTAAGGTGCTCAACTCTCTTGCATCTTCGAATTGGTTGAAAAATTTCATTAAATAGATATTTCCAAATGCGGTCTCATCTTCTTTTCTTATGCAAAGTACTTCAAGAAGTTTGGTAGTTTCTTCCTCATTCAAATCTAATAATGTTCTATGATTTTCATCTTCTTTGAGTTTTATCCCAGCATTATTCAGCAATTGGGATACGCCTTCTGATGAGCCAGTTATGCCCGGTAGAAAGATATTAGAGAATTCCAGGGCCTTGTGCAGTGGTCTGGTTGCAGGAAATAGCAATATGCTCTTTCTTATTTTCAGATCTTCAGAATCTTTTAATATTTCTTCTCCAATCTTAAAACTTTTTGCCTCTCTGGATTCACTAATCATTCCGATTATTGCAAGGTGGGCAAGATCGATGTTAAGTTCATTCATTTCTTTTGCAAAAAGATAGGTTAATGCTGATGCGCAAATATTTTGTGCCTCATTGAACATCAAAGGGTTGATAACTGAAACTTCGTGGGGGATATTCTTTACATTTATTTCATGATGATCAATTATAAACACATTTGATCGACCTATGAATTTACCAACATGTCCGGAACCAAAATCTAAAAGAAAGATTATTTTTGAGGCATCTTTCATTAATCCCCTTACAACATCATTATTTATCCCCTTCAAAATTCTAACATTAAATTTTCTTTCTTCCCTTTGTAATGCCTTTGTCAAAATTGCTGCAGATGTTATCCCATCAGTGTCGTGGTGGGCAATGATCTCGATGTCTCCAGAAAGAGTTTTCAAATGTGTAACAGCCGCTTTTATTGAGTTTATCATGTTCAAACCACCTATTTTTGAAAATCCACTAAACTTGGGAAAATCTTTGGGATGCTCAATAACTGAAAAGTTCTTGGACACAGAAAACTCGTGAGGTTTTCTTGTGCCAAAAATCCTCGGGATTTTTGTAGCATGATTATTTGCTAAAATTCTTATTTGGGCGTCCAATCTTGTGGAATGACCTTCTTTTTCTTATAATATGTAGCAAGCCTTCTTATTCTCCCTTCAGTAATATGGACACTTCTTGATACTTTTTTATCATTTCTGTTTTTTGCAACATGGGCTTTCAAAATCTTCATTTTTTCAACAACATTTTTCAAATCTTCTGGGAATTGCTTTGCATTGTTTTTTGCAAGAAGCTTTCCAACTTTCCCAGTCATTGCTTTGATAGTTACCCCATATTCCCTCTTTATTTTATTGCCTATTTCAGAAGGAGACATTGTTTTGGCCATCTCAAGGATGAGCTTTTCAAGCTCTGCATTGCCTATGTTTTTCTTCTCAGCTTTCACTTTCTTCTTAGCCATGGAAAATTTAAAATTGAGCGATTTATAAACCTTTGTTATGCTCGGAAAGGCGTAGCTTTCCTGCACACTGGAAAACTTCCCCATTTGGCCAAAAATAGTTCCTCACCATTAATTCATAGATTGACAAGGATTTGGATAATTTGGGGTAAAACATTTAAAAATAAAGCAACATCCCATTATTCATAGCCCCGTAGTGTAGTGGTCAAGCATTGAGCCCTTTGGAGGCTCGGACCCCGGTTCGAATCCGGGCGGGGCTATTTCTATTTTCTTGAATTCAATGCTTTCCCTTATATCTTCCACGGGATTCTACTTTTTTGAATTGGCTGAGAACTTTTTCAGAATTATTACATTCACTCTTATAACTTTTTATAACTTCGCTAAAATATAATTCCCATTTTTTGAAATGCTTCGATTCTAAAGCCTGTTTAAGAAGATGGAGATCAACAGCCTTGTCTTCTACTCTTTCAGAATGGAATCCCAAGCCAAAATCAATGAAATACAATTTTTTTTCTTTTTGCTTAAAAATTCCCTTGGAATTTTTGGCACTTAGAAATTTGCAATTTCTTGTGTCCAGAAATGTTTTACATTTCTGAGCATGGCAAAAATCTTTTTGAGATTTTTCACCATTTAAATAAATCATATTGGATGTTGTAAGATCTCCATGCACAAGATGGTGATTATGCAGTCTTGCTGTGTTCTCCCCCATCATTCTACAAATTTTAAGGGCATCATTTTCCTTAAATTCATCAAGATGGTCACTCAATTTCTTACCTTCAACATAATCCATCTCTATTTCTGAAGTTTTTTCATTGACAGAAATTATCTTTGGAACTGGAATGATTTTATATGCTTTATCCAAAATCTTTGCTTCCCTTCTTGTTCTTCCCAGTCTTATTTTTTTATCAAGGACGGGACTCCTATATCCTTTATTATATCTTCTTTTGATGAGCCTTCCATTTTTATGTATCAAACTTGCTTCTGCCCCTTGCGCTATTATCTTTTCCATGCATAGCTAACAAAAAACCTGATTATAAATTTTGTTAAAGAATCAGTTGTACTTGATATCTTCTATTTTCTTCTTTTGCATCTGGATAGTATACCTTCGAATCATTCCATCCATTGGAGGCATGTCCAATGTTAAGGTATGGTTGTCTCTCGAAACAACAGCGGCAGTGTAGCTCATTCCTTCACTGGAGGGAGCATTTCTTACTTTTCCACCGATTATTTCAATTCCAGGTTTCAGGAAAACTATCCCCTTTTCCCCTAATTTTATTTTTTGGTCTAGTGACGTTGTAAATGAATAATTCAAAATGAGTTTAAAAAGCTTTCATGCTGAGAAATAAAGCAGGCATGGCAGAAACCTTTGGTGTTTCTTATCAGAAGGAGCATACTTTTCCAATGCATGTTCCGCCAGTGAATTCCATCTCTGCATGAGTCATTTTCTTTCCCTTTCCTAAATAGAGGACCTGTTCGGGCTTGCTGCCATATCTGTAAATGGTTATTCCCTTACATTTACTTTTGAATGCAAGCAAGTATGCATCTTTCACATCCATTTCAGTGGCATTTTTTGAAAGGTTTATAGTTTTACTTACAGCATTATCCGTATATTTCTGGAATGCTGCCTGTACTTTGATGTGGTGCTCCGGAGAAATCTCAAGAGCAGTTTTAAATAATTTTTTTATTCTCTTTGGAACATTCATTCTTCTCAAATTGCCACTTATAGCAATCTTTTTCATGAGATTATCCGAATGAAACTTTTCTTCTATGACTTTTTTTTCGAATATTTTGTTTACTTCAAAGAGATGCTTTCCAGAAAGAACTTCCCTCATGAATGCAATTGCAAATAACGGCTCTATACCTGAAGAACAGCCAGCAATTATGGAAATTGTTCCAGTTGGAGCAATTGTTGTGAGAGCACAATTTCTCATAGACTTTGTTTTTCTTTTCCAAATTGACTTATCGAAATTTGGGAAATTTCCCCTTTCATTTCCCAAGATGGCCGATTCGCTATGGGCTATTTTGTTTATGAATTTCATAAGTCTGCTTGCAATTTTTAAAGATTTTTTACTTTCATAGGGGATGTCCAATAGAATAAGCATTTCCGCAAATCCCATCACTCCAAGCCCGATTCTTCTATTTCCCTTTGTCATTTTTTCTAACTCTTTGAAAGGATAAACATTTGCATCAATAACATTGTCAAGGAATCTAACTGAATCTCTCACAAGAAGTTCTAATTTATTCCAATTTATTTTTTTCTTATTCACAACTTTTGTTAGGTTTATAGATCCAAGGTTGCAAGATTCATATGGGAACAAGGCTGCCTCGCCACAATTATGCACATAAAATCCATTTGCATCAAATGCATTTATGCCTGGAATCTGTATGTCATACACTTCTTCCTTTTTTATGGGGGCAAGAGATTTTATTGTTGCTATAAACCTCTCCTTATTGGGGTTTCTCTTGTATTTTTTGACGATGGCTCTCAGCTTATCCATCTTATCAGAATTTTCAAAACCTATTTTTTCATAATATTTCAATAAGTTATCATTGGAGATTATTAATTCATGCTGGGATTTAATGGGATACATCTTTTTTCCTCCTTTTCCATCAGGCAATTCTTTCATACCCTCTTTTCTGCGATTTTGATATATCTTAGAATATATTCCGAGCCTTAGGAGCATTCTTTGAACAGCCTTCAACCTTTCAATGTCACTTTGTGCAAGCCTGATGCTTGCCCCTTTCTTTTGGTCTCCCTGAACCGATCCATCTGTATCAAAAAATCCTTTTATAAATCCAATATAAAATTCATAAGAAGCCATTTCTATTTCAGAAGCAATGACCTTATCCTTATTAAAATTCAATTCTTTTGCCAACCTTCTAAAATGAGCCATTGACAAGCTGTATCTTACATCTTTTGGACGATATTGCCATCCTTTGAAATCAGATCTATGGGCAAATTCCATCGCATATTTTTTTATTAATGCCCTAACCCTTTTCTCCCCTTCGCTCTCCCCCCAGCTATAAAGAAGAATCTTATCATTTGTAATTGTCCCATCACCTATAAGCGAGCCAATTAGGTACCCCTCTTTTTCTCCAAACTTACCTTTCCACTTTAAGTTTTGATGATTATTCATAATAATTTTGTCCCCGGATTTTAACTCCTCAGTTTTTTTCCATTCAGTATCTAAAACATCTCTTGTTAATTTTGTTACAGTTCTTATTGGATGATTTCCTGTTAAGGAAATCTCAAAACCCTCATTAGTTTCTAATTTTAATAACTGCTTTATGCCTGTGGAAAAAAATCCATTTCTATGATCTGACCATTTTTTACCATCAACCATGACTTCTGTTTTGTTCCCTATCAGATCATTTACTTGCCTTGGACCTTTAGAAGTCATTATCCAAGTGTCTTTTGATACACAAGGATTGGTTGATTCTATTCTTCCCAATTCAGGGACTTGATTTTTTCTGTTAATCTCATCTAAAAATACTATTCCTGGATCTCCTGTTTTCCATGCAGAGTTACATATTAAATCAAAAAGGAGCCTTGCATTTATTTTTTCAACAATCTTTCCGGTTCTTGGATTTATGAGGTTATAATCTTTATTTTTTAGGACAGCTTGCATGAATTTATCATCAACACCGACAGATATGTTAAAATTATTCATTTGTTTCTGCTTTTGCTTAACAGTTATAAACTCAAGGATGTCTGGATGACCGACGTGGAGTATTCCCATGTTTGCACCTCTTCTTTTCCCTCCTTGCTTTATTGTTTCAGTAGTTTCATCATAAATCTTCATAAATGAAACTGGGCCAGAGTTGGAAGTATAAATACCATTGCCTGTTAGCAAATGAATGTCTTCCACTTCTAAATCAAAAACATTTTTTACTCCAGAAGGAATTATTTGTTTTATTTGGCTTGGCACCATATGATTTAACATAGAAAAATAGCCTTTTTCATCTGATTCTAAGTTAGAATTGCTAAGCAGTCTTTGTATACATTTTCTCGAGGTTACATTGCAATTATATGGGACTATACTTTTTGAAATTATTGCCCTAATAGATGGGTTTTTGATATGATAAATTGGATTAAAAGGATAAGACCACTTTCTGTTTTTAAAAGAAATGATTTTTTTGCTTGATAGCTTTACAGAGTGTTTTCTAGTTTTCTCGATAAAATATTTTTTATAACTATCAGCATAGATACATAAACGATAGCCCGTATGGGGAGAACGAGAATTGGGAGCAGATTCATTAATACAAGAAGGTATTCCAAGTTTTAGTAAAAGTAGCTGTATGTCTTGCACCATCTTTTTAGAAATTGTTTTTATGGAAATTCTGCCATCTTTTCCTGCGCAACCATCCCCATCAAAAAAACCGGCTATAAATGAAGAGATTACTTCCTGTGGAGATTTAAATAGCATTTCTGGGGAGGCTATATCAATAGCTTTTTGTTTAAGAAGCCCATTTTTAGCTAAAAATCTTATAAAAAGAGTATAGCCTATTCTTATATCAATTCTTCCAACTTCTGGCCTTTTGTATATAGAAGGTTTTATAGCATATTTGTTTAGAATAGACAAAACTTTTTCTAAAATTAATTTATCATCACGGCTATTTAATGTTATTTCCAAATATTGACTATGTCCTTTAACAATATGGCCGTCTGCAAAACTTAAACCAATTAAATATGCAAGATCTTCATCTAAAGTCGATGGAAGAATTGAAAGTTTACAGCAACTTCGGCCAATTATGTTTGTATTTAGTTCTATATTTTTTATAGATTTATTATTATCTAACTGTGGTAATACAAGCACATAGTCATTAATCTTAAGTTCTGCAAGAGATTTTAAAATAAATTTTCCTTCTTCATCAAACGTTAAAAATTTATGGCCTGCTGTAACTTCTACATTATATCCCTCTTTTGTTACTAAACTATATGTTTGTGCTTTCCCATTATCAAATTTATTTATGATTTTTTTCCATCCTTTATGTGTCCAAGCGAAAAGTTGTCTATTCGAACTAACTATCTCTGAAACAGTTAGCATTCCTTTATTAGTCATTATTCTTGTATCTCCCGAAAAGCAGGCAATACCCTTTGTAGAATTTACAATATCCCCTTTTGGCCTTATGTGGCTAAAATTGAATCCTGTCCCTCCTCCAATCTGCTGAATCAGTGCAGCATTTTCAAGGGTTGTGAAAATGCTTTTCAAAGAATCTTCAATCGGGAGGACAAAGCATGCAGACAACTGCCCATTCTTAATTCCGGCATTCATCAAGGTTGGAGAATTGGGTAAAAATTCTAGGTTGGACATCATAGAAAAAAACCTTTTTTCATATTCTGCCTTTCTTTCATGAGTTTTCTCAATAGAAGCAATTGCTTTTGCGACTCTTCTGAATAACTGAGTGGGAGTTTCAATTATCTGTCCATCCTTATTTCTTAGGAGATATCTTTCTTGCAGGACCCTTATTGCATTGGTATCAAATTTCAGATCATCCTTTATTCCGAAAAATCTTTTCAATTCCCTAGCATTTTTTCTACTCCTTCTATATAGCATATATGCTTTTGCAGTTCTTTGAAATTTGCTTTGAGACAAAACTTCTTCAACCTTGTCCTGGATCTGCTCTATGGGAGGAATTCCCTCAAAAAAAGAATTCTGTTTTTCATTAAGCTCTTTTACAATCTGGTTTGTCAGGATTTTTGGACCACTCAAACTTTTTTCTTCAACTGCCACCATAGCCTTCATTATTGCAGCAGCTATGCTCAATGAATTAAAATCTTCAATAGAACCATCTCTCTTTCTGACTTTTGAAATCACCATCTCCTATACGGAACAAGGATTCACTATTTTTAAACAATTCTTTCAAGGGCTTTTTTGGGACCCCAGACACAGGGAGAGGCACATATCATGTTCTGGGCGCATTTTGGCTTAATCCAATCGGAAACTTCTGTCTTGAATTTAGAATATTTTTCTGCGGTCTTTTTTGTTTGTTTCATTATTTCATATTGTGCAGGGCCGTCCAATCTCAAAATAGTTTTTGATCTGAAATCTTCTATCCTTCCCCTTTCATTTATTCTAATCAATTGCGCCTGGGAGAAATCATATTTTGAAATTTCCATCAAATCTGAAACCCACATCTCTTTCATATCTTCTGGGAGAACATCGGGGACAAATACTCCAAGAGGAGCCCCAAGTGTATCCCCATCAAGCACATTATAACTTATTGTTCTATGCCTGTGGGCCTGTGCCAACTGGGCAAAGCTTCCATCATAGGTTGTAGAATAAACATCTCCGAAATGCTCTTCAAATTTTCTCTTAGAAAAGAATGAAAGATGTCTATCTGACTGATTTTTCAGGCCCTCCACCCTAAATTGGGAAGTCTGTTTCAAAAATTCTTGCATGCTCTCGGCAAGCCTTGCCTTAAATGGCTCTGACTTTTTTCCTAAATATTCAGAAACGAAACCTTCAAATTCATAGATCAGGAAATTAAGTTGCCTGAAATTGATAGAATGTTTCATCTGTGTTGGGGTGAAGACAGAGGTCATATATCTTGCATTTTCTTGGCATAATTTTCCAATGTTCATTTCCCTCTTTTTCTGGTCGGACATGGATGGATAGGCCTTATCAATTACTGGATGAAGCATTTCAATCCATTTATTATATTTCTCTTTCTGTAATGGTTCTACATCTTTCATCACAGTATATCTTGCCGATTTTTCTGACGTGACATAATCTTTCTCATTATTGAAAACCATTGCAAGTGCCTTTGGAATTCCTTTCATGCCAAGGGTCAAGGTAGGATGTTCAAATGGGCTGAGATGCCCTATTGTTTTAAGAAGATTAATCAAATCAGGGTTATCTCTCTCAGTCTCTATCTCATGAAACTCCTTCTCAGAATAGCATACTCTTGCAGAATCCTGCGCGATTCTTATCATTTCTTCTTTTGTCATATCTTTTGGTCGGATTAATGAAATTTGCATTTGGAATACTGCTGAGGGGAGTTATAAAGCTTTATTATGATCTGAACTCTATTTTGAGAAAACTACATCATTCCGGGCTTGAATTTCTTAGCCATTTTTCTAAGCTGCTTTTGAGAAAATGAAGAAGCAAGTTTTTTCATGTCTGCTGGGGAGCTCATTTTACTTATATCCATGTCCTTTCCCTTTCCAATAAACCCTTTCAGGAGTTTGTGCTGATTCAACATTTCTCTTATTTCTGATGAAGGAACATGGCTTCCCTTGGATATTCTGGATATTCTTTCAGAGGTTATTTTTTCAGGTTCTTCTATTTCTTCTTTAGTCATGCTGTTTATTGCATGTCTCCATCTTTTCATTTTTCCTTCCTGGCCTTCTAGCATCTGTTCTGCTCCACCACCAAGTGAAGATAATCCTGGAATCAATTCAGTTATTTTTCCAAGAGGGCCCATGCTTTGCATTGATTTTATCTGTTCATAGAATTCAAGGAGAGTGAATTTTCCTTCTTCAATGTTCTTAGCAATTTTTTTCTGTTGTTCAGATTCCATCGCGGTCTTTGCTTTTTCCAATAAGGCTTCAAGATCGCCCATGCCCAAAAGTCTTGAAACAAATGATGTTGGATTAAATGCTTCAATGTCTGGCATTTTTTCTCCAGTAGTAATAAACAGGACAGGTGATCCAGTTTCAGAGCATGCGATCAATGATCCTCCTCCTTTGGCAGAGCTATCCATTCTTGTTACAATGACTCCCGTTATTTTACATGCATTTTTGAATTCAGTAATTTGTTTTTTTGCAGTCTGTCCTATATCTGCTGAAATTGCAAGAATGACTTGTTCTGGTTTGATATTTTTTTGAAGATCTTTTATCTCCTCAAGTAATGAAGAGTCAACTGCATCCCTTCCGGCAGTGTCTATAAAAACAATGTCAAATCTATTAACCTGTTCTTCAAATTGCTTCCATATTTTTAGGGCATTCTTTTCTTCTTTGTTAATAAATACCTGGACACTGGCTTGTTCTCCCAATTGTTCTAATTGTTCTGAGGCAGCCGGCCTATGAACATCAAGTCCAAGCATGCAAACTTTGAATCCCCTTTTGGCATAATAAAATGCAAGTTTCGCAATGGTCGTAGTATTATGCACGATGAATCCATTTGCAATAAAACTGTGATTTTCTTCAACTGTCAAATCATATACATCATTTTCATCGTTTGCAATATGATTTATTTCCCTAACAGGAAGCCAACAAATTTTAGATGTTGAAAGAGCGTCAAACATTTCAAGAAAAACTAATGAATTCTCTTCGTTTTCTTTTATTGTCTTCAGACAGAGCTCGCCGTTTTGCGATAGAGATATACCATTGTTTTTCTGAACTATTAAACTTTCATTTTTTAAATGAGTGATAACTCCATTTATAAGATTATGCGAATATTTTGACAAATTATTTATTAATATGTCCCTCAGAAATTCGAGAAAAATTCCATTTCTTTTATATTTGTAATATGCGACCAATTTTTTTAATTGGTCTTTTGAGATAAGCCCTTTTTCTTCATATATTCCATAGCTGTTTACAGCATTTTTTTGTATTTCCCCTATTGAAAATCCCAACCACAGACGCAATGTTTTTAGGGCTTTTCCTAAAGGGATCATATCTTGATTTCCACAGCCTTGAACGAGACCTATATTTTTATAATTTTCCACTTTATTTCTTTTTTCTTTTATTATATACCCCACTTTATTAGCATATATCTCAGCATATCTTGCTTTAATATACAGCCGCCAATAGGGCATACCATCAACAAATTTCTTTGAAATAGAAGATAATATGCCAAATCTCCTCAACAATAAACTCGTCTGCTGGATCAATATTTGGCTTTCTGAAGTTAGTTCTATATGTCTATTTTTGGAAGGATGGGAGTCACAATCAAAATAAGCTCTAATAAAAAGTCTTATTACATCATTGCTAGACAAAAGTATTTGTTCAGGAATGCTCAGATTCTTTCCTTTCTTACCTGGTTTAAGTCCAAATATTTTAAGAACACTAATCAGCGTCATGGAATTTATTAAAATCTTAAACATATTTTTTGTTCTTTTATCTTTTTTGATGATTGGACTAATACCAAAAAGAAGTTTTGATAGTTCTTTTATTCTAGAGATTACTTCGGCATCTTGATTTGAAATTTGTATATAGTTTTTGCCTATATTCCCATCACCCATTACATATCCTATGAATTCTGCAAATTCCGGAGTTAAAAACATAGGCAAGGTAATTGCATTTTTATCCTTATATCCCTTTATTTTCAGAAAGTTAATATGCTCTTTATCGATGAATTCTATTGGTATTTTCCCCATTTTAACATCTGAAGTGAACCCGCAATAATTTTTCTTGAATTTTAACTTTTTACAAGCTTCTTTTAATATTCTATTCTTTGATAAAATATGCCTTTTTGCTTCCTCTGGATCCATATAAACAAAAAGATCCAATTCTTTAATTTGTTCAAACAAGTTTACTAATTTGTTTTGAATCTCTGTTTCACTTGGAATTGCAATAAAATCATTTTCTGTTATTTCATCTGCCCTAATTTGGGTAACTTGCCCATTTCTAAGCACAAAAAAAGGATGTTCAGGAGTTACCTTGATGCCAAAATCATTTCCATTATCTAGCCTAATTTCTACCAATTCTGCCTTATTTAGTTTCCAGAGGTGCGTAACCTTTTTGTTTTCTATCTTAAGCGTTTTTGGGTTAAAAGATGGTACAACCAGATTTTCATTGGAGAGATCAATTATTTTCCCATCTTTTATTTCCTCTTCAGAAAGTTTTTCACTGTAGTTTCTATAGATCTCTTTGATTGGGGCAATATTTCCATTGCCAAGTTGTATTTGGCTTTTTCCATGAACACATTTTCCAGTACCATATAATCCGAGAAACATTATTTTTGTTGGTTTTTTATTCAATGGGAGCTCATATTTTTTGCTCCCAAGAATTGAAACTAGCTCGTCATGTATGGATTTGATTATCTGCTCTTTCTTTTCTAATGATGATTTTTCTTCTATGGCTGCAGTTCTTATCTTTTCTGCAAGTCTCTGCACAAGGTCATAATCTACATCTGCCTCAAGAAGAGATCTTTTCAAGTCCTTAAGTATGGCATCTATTAGCTCCTTATCTACAAAGACAGCAGAGGCTATCTTCTTCATAGCATTTTTGAAAGCTGAGCCGAATTTCTCAAGCACCATATTTTAATAGGGTTGGGTTGGGGCTTAAAAACCCTTTTGGTATGTCCTGATGCTTTGCTTCGGAGCATGCCTGAAAAGAATTTCAGTCACTTCAAGAATTTATCAATATCTGTAAAAGAGGCTTCCCCTTCCATTGAGAAGTTTGTCGCCTTTCCACAGTATGGGCAGTTTGTCGGTAATTTTTGGGTCTTTGGAATCCATGAGAAATTACAGTTAGCACAATGAAACTTTGTCATTTTAGAAGATCATCCACCTCTATAAAATTAGTATTTGCATTTGGCAACTCCAGGGAATCTGATCTGCCACAATACGGGCATCTTCTTGGAATTTCATCAGTTTTTGGAGTCCATGCAAATTTGCATCTCCCACACCTATATCCTTGTACCATAATTACATTGAGAGCGAAGATACTTTTAAAGTTTTATGCTAAAAAAGATAACCTTCAATTCGGACCAGAATAAGCATATTATTTTTTTGGCATGACAGAAACACTTGGATTGGAATGAAATTATTATGTGTTTCTAATCATGCTGACTAAAGATAGATTTAGAAGATACTTTTTATCATTTTTTCTGGATTGAATTTTTCCAGATCATCATATGTTTGGCCAACTCCAAGGTAAATTATCGGTTTTCCAGTGACGCTGCCTATTGAGATCATTGCTCCGCCCTTTTCATCAACATCGGCCTTTGTCAAAATTGAGGCATCTATGCCAATATTTTCATTGAATTTGCTTGCCTGCTCGACCATATCATTGCCAACTATGGATTCTCCTATAAAAATTTTGAGATCTGGTTTTGAAACTCTTACAATCTTTTCCATTTCTTTCATTAAATCCGCTTTCGTATGCATTCTTCCAGCGGTATCAATTAGTACGACATCAATAGATCTTGCCTTAGCATGGGCAATTGCATCAAATGCAACTGCTGCAGGGTCAGATCCGTATTCATGTTTTATTACCTTAAGATTCAAGTTGGCTGCATGTTTTTCCAGTTGTTCTATTGATGCTGCTCTAAATGTATCTGAAGCGGCGAGAACAATTGAAAGGCCTTTTTTCTTGAGCATATTTGCAACTTTTGCGATGGTTGTAGTTTTTCCGGTTCCATTTATCCCGAAGAATACTATGACAAATGGTCCTTTTTTCTTTTCCTTAATTTTTTCAACTAAATCAAATGGCTCCAGGAGAATTTCCTTGAACCTTTGTTTAAGAAGATATTGGATTTTTTCTGGCAGATCCTCTTTTTTCAAAGAGGTTCCAATAATCTCCCTTTGCATTTTTTCCTTAAGATCATCTATGACTTTTATTGAAAGATTATTCTCTATCAATACTATCTCTAAATCTTGAAAAAATTCCTCAAATTCTTCCTCAGTGATATTGCCTGAAAACTTTTCCCTTATCTTTTCGAAGAATCCCTTTTTCTCTTCTTTCTTCTCTTCTATGATCTCTATCTTCTCTTCTATCTTCTCAAGTTTCTGCCCAATCTTTTCTTCTTTTGCTGAAGAATCCTGATGATTCTTGGCAATGCCAGAAGCTTTGCTTCCAAGCATTTTTTCATCTTTGTCATTGAGGGCTTCTCTGAGCTCCTTCTTTATCTCTTTTTTTCGATCCCCAAGCTTTTTCTCTTCTTTCCCAAGCTTGACTATGACTTTCTTTTCTTCCCCCAGCCTTTTCTCTATCTCTTTTACTTCGGCAGTTTCATCTTTCTTTAATTTGTCGAATACTTTCTTGAGTTTTTCTTTTAAAAATCCGAACATGCTTTCCCTACCTAATGGGGATATTTAAATTTTCCTAGAAACCTTAGTGACATCCTCCAACCAATGAATTGGTTGGCTTCCAAACAAATCAACAGTCTACGCAGATTTGTTTATAGTTCCTGCTTCAACCTCAACTGCCTTCAATGAAGAAGGTCTTACATCAAGTCCACAGGCGTTCTCTTCCGAAGAAGAGATTTCGGCTTGTCCAGCCGTATCAATTACAATGGACGCATTCAAATCACGATGACAAGCAAAACCACACTTCAAACATTTGAACTCCCGATCAGCCAGAGGCATATCTTGGATATTCCCGCATTGACTGCAGGTTCTGCTTGTGTTTCTTGGGGAAACTCTGACCAACTGCCCACCAGTTTTTTCAACTTTGTAGGACAACATCTGAACAAAGCAGCCCCAAGAAGCATCGTTAATGCTTTTAGCGAGATAGTGATTTTTAACCATATTCTTGATAGCCAGTTTTTCAACAGAAATGATTTTGAATTGCTTGATGATAGTGAAACTTGTTTTATGCAAGAAATCCTGCCTTTGATTGAAAATTCTTTGGTGAAGTCCTGCAACCTTAAATCTTGCTCTGCCTCTGTTAGAACTTCCTTTTTTCTTCCTGCTCAATCTTCTCTGAAATTTAGCAAGTTTCTTTTCAGACTTAATCAGGAATTTAGGATTTTCTATCTTTGTTCCATTAGAAAGAACAGCGAAGCTCTCAATCCCAACGTCTATGCCTATATGGTTATCAGGAACTTCAATTCTCTCGATAGGAACATCCTCACAGGAGAATATGGCAAACCATCCAATAGCAGTTCTCTTAATACAAAATGTCTTAATTTTTCCTTTTGGAACCCTATGCAAGACAATGGGGATATTTCCAATCTTGCTGATAAACAATCTTTTATCAGAGACAAACTTAAACCCAGATTGAGGAAAGGTGAGGGACTTGTATATATTCAAATTCTTAAATCTGGGAAATCCCGCTTTGCCTTTTTTCTCTTTAACCCTTCTGAAGAAATGATTAAAGGAATCATTAATCCTCTTGCTTATGTTCTGCAAGACTTGGCTGTGGACAGGAACATCAAATTCCTTTACAAGTTTGTTCAAATCAAACTGAGAAAGGGAAGTTTTGTCTTTCTTGTAAGCATTAATCTTGGATTCAAGGAGCTTGTTGTAGATGAAACAGCAGTCAGAAATAGTCTTATTCAATTTAACTATTTGCTTTTGAGAAGGATATATTCTATATCTGAAATTCATTTGCGTAGACATGCAAAATTCAATACTCAAAATTATTTAAATGTTGCTAAAGTGAAAATTCATCCGACCATTAAAATGATTGGTTTTTTTCCACGAGGTTTTATAAATCTTCAAGCCCTTCAAAAACCATGGCAAAACCTGCCAAGGGAAGTAAATTTGTATTTGTTGTTCTTGATGGTGCTGCCGATAGACCTATTAGGGAATTTGGAAACAAGACCCCTTTTGAGATAGCCTATAAGCCGAACCTTGATTATTTTGCAAAAAACGGCAAGACTGGGTGCATGCATGTTGTTAAAAAAGGAATCGCGCCAGAATCAGATTCTGCAATAATGGCTCTTTTAGGATATGATCCGTTTGTTCATTTCACTGGGAGGGGACCGCTTGAGGCATATGGTTCAGGAGTACCATTCAAGCGAGGAGATCTTGTATTGAGGACAAATTTTGCAACGGTTAAAAATAATAAAATAATAGATAGAAGGGTGAACAGATCCTTAACAACTAGGGAAGCAGACATACTTGCAGACACAATAAATAAAAAAGTAAAACTTGGATTTCCGTTCTTCTTCAAACCTACAATACATCACAGGGGAGTTTTCCTTGTTAAGGGGAGCTTTTCAGATAACATTACAAATACTGATCCCGGATATAAAAAGAAAGGAAAATTTGCTGTGGCTGTTAAGGGGAAAAATGTCGTGCAAGATTCAAAACCACTTGATGATGAAGAAATAACTAATCTTAGTGCAAATATTATTAATAACTTTGTTGAACAATCCAATAAAATCCTAAACTCTCATCCATTGAATATTGTTAGAATAAAGAGCGGATTGCTTCCAGCCAATATAATCTTGACAAGGGATGCTGGAATCTCTCTTCCAAAGATTCCGATGAAGGGAGAAAAGTGGCTTGCTTTGGCAGGAATGCCACTTGAGATTGGGATAGCAAAACTTTCTGGAATGCATATAGATAAATTCCAATATCCTGAACTAAAATCTACAAACATCTATGCAAATTTATATCATGCCCTTAAACTTTATCTTGATTTTGCAAAGAAAGAGATTGAGAAAAATTGGAAAAATTTTGATGCATTTTATGTTCACATAAAAGAGACAGATGTTGCGGGTCATGATGGCATTCCTCTTCACAAAAAGAAGATGATTGAGCTTGTAGATGAGATACTTTTTAGTTATCTCAGAAAAAAAGATATAAAATTGTGTGTAACATGTGACCACTCAACCCCTTGTAACATGAGGATGCATTCTTCAGACACTGTTCCGGTTATGATCTATGGGAAGGGCAAGGACAAGGGTGAAAAATTTGATGAGAAAAGCTGCAAAAAAGGCAGCCTGAAAAATGTTCTTGGAAAAGATCTTCTAAAGCTTGCAATGTAAGGTGCTTTTAGGTTTAGCACAAAGATTAAATATGCTCATTTTGAGGGAATTATGATAAGAAATGGAAAAATATTACCTAACTAATGAATCTTCCATTTCTTGCATGAAAGAAACATGGGGGTGTTTCTAATCATATCCTAAAATGCTAAGAAACATGAAATCCGTTCAAAAGTCGCATGTTTCTGGCATGCCGAAAATGGGGGATTTTCAAGCATGATAACCTATCCGGAGATATATGAACTCTTAAGGAAAGAGAAGTATAGTGAGCAGATACAACCTCTTCCTAAAACTTTCTCAAAGGATTTGGCAGAGTATTTTGAAGATAAAAGGAAGATTGCAAGTAAGACTGATGAGACTTTCAATGATGCAATAGTTAAGACAAAGAAGCAGCTTGAAAATGCAATTACTGTGCTTAGGGAGTTTGTGACAAGAAGACAAAAAAAGATCATCAATGTGGCAGTCGTTGCAGCAAAAACCGGGATGAGCAAGAAGGATTCTGAGAATATGCTGAACAGTGAAAAAAGACTATTTGACGCAATAATCAAAGAGCTTGAAATTGAAGAAAAGAGCTTGAATGATATTATCAGTGGAGTATCCAAAGAGAAAGATTTAAAAAACAAATTGGTTCGTTTTATACAAGATACAGACGAATTTTCTGATCTTGAAGGCAATAAACTTGGACCCTTTAAGGCAGGAGATATTGCCAATATTCCCAAGGAAGTTGCCGAAATCCTGATAGCCAATGAAAAGGCATCTTCTGTTAATGAAGATTAAAATAAAATGAAAAACCAAAGGTTTTTCAATCCTTGATAGTTTTTCAAAATCAATAAAATGAAAATTCCAAAAACCACGTCCAGATATTGCCCAAAATGCAAAACCCATGCTGAACAGAAAATTTCTCTAGTAAGCTCCGGACATAAGAGGGGATCCTTGAGAAGGGGGGGAAAGGCAAGGGTTAGAATGAGGGGCGGATGGAGAGGACACGGAAATCTTGGAAAATATAGCAAGAAGCCAGTTGGCCAATATAAGAAAAAGACTAAAACTACAAAAAAGACAAATTTATTATACACTTGTAAAAAATGCAACAAGAGCTCGGTACAAAGGGTTGGTATAAGAACTGGAAAGCTTGTATTTGAGGAGAAGGAGAAATGATGAAAAATCAAAAGATTGTTGTCATGCCGAAAACCGGAGGTTTTTTAGCATAGGATGGCTGAAAAGAAAAAAGTATTCGATATTGAAATCCCATCAATTAGACAGACAACGTCTGCATTCTCTACTGGATCAGATCTGCTTGTGGGAAAAGTAATCAAGCTCGATATGGCCAAGGTCCTTAGAGGGAAGAACATTGATGCAGCATTTGTCATATCTAAAAAAAATGATAAGCTAGAAGCAAATTTTATATCAATTTCACTTATTCCAGCATATGTCAAAAGAATGATGAGAAAGGGAATAAGCTGGCTTGAGGATAGCTTTGTTTGCAAGGCAAGGGATGCAAATCTTCAGATAAAACCATTCATGATTACAAAGAAGAAGATTCATAGAAGTGTTAAAAATGCATTAAGAAATAAAGCAAAAGAACACATCATAAAGATGGTTTCAGAAAGGGGTGCACAAGATGTATTCTCGGCAATAATCCACAATGAACTCCAGAGAAGCCTTACGGCTGATCTTAAGAAGATATATCCTCTTGCACTTTGTGAGATAAGGGTTTGCAAGGTTGTCAAATAGAATTTCTAAAATCAAAACTCTTTTAAACCAACGTAAATCCATTATTCTATAATGTTTAGAAATACTGGACATTTCTGACATGCTAAAAACACTTTAGTGTTTTTTATCATGCCTCTATAGCTCAGCGGTTAGAGCATCAGTTTTGTATTCGAAGTAAAAAGACAAATGAACTGAGGGTCGAGGGTTCAAATCCCTCTAGAGGCTTAAGACTCTCAGTCCAACCTCTTTCTTAAATATAAAATTTAGAATTTTGCTCAAAAACTGCGCTCTTTATTATATGCGCTAGGCAGCCAAGTGACTAATGTCAAGATTAGCGGGATGTTTCAATGCTCCTCCACAGGCTGTGTTATGATTCAAATAATTTTTGACACAAAAAGATAGGTTTTCGCCAAATCCCAGCAATTACTTTTTGAAGGAGCATTATTTTTCTTATAAATTTGAATTTTCTTTAAATTATACGCTATCGAGAACA
>JAHJTO010000059.1 GCA_018829845.1 Nanobdellota archaeon | reverse complement strand
TTGAAACATGTGCGATCTTCCTCGCCTGATAGCTTGATTTGCCCTCGTTTTTCAGCCTTAAGGTTTCAATCAAGCTCTTTTTATTGAATTTCATGGGCTGATTAACATCAGCCTTGAGAACTAATTTTCGGATAACACAAATGTAAAATGCAGGAAAAGCTTTATATACCAACAATTTTATCTTAAAACTATGAAACGAGGATCCAGACGATGGAAGAAGAGATGGTCTATGAGATGGAAGTGGCAAAGAAAGAATCTCAAGAGGGAGAAGAGAAAGAGAAAGGAAAGAAGAGCAAGAACTAAATGATTTTAATTCTAGGTATTGATGTTATAACTATTTAAGAGTAAAATTTAAATAGGTTTTAAACGACCATAATCAATGGTAAAAAGAATCCTAATAGTTGATAATGAAGAATGCATAAGAAAAACTGGTAAAAGGTTCATTGATGCATTCTTTAAACGGTACAAAGTAGATATGGCTGATGATGGATCCACCGCAATAGCATTGATGAAGAAAAATGATTATTCTGCAATAATCAGTGATTATAGTATGCCCCATATTAATGGGAATAAACTTTACGAATGGATAGCCCAAAATCAACCTTCAAAAGTAGGCAAGTTTGCATTTGCAATCTCACTTCAAGACCATGATAATGAAGACTTTGTGAAGAAGAACAAAATAAGACTTATCCCAAAAGGAGTCCACTTTATGGATCCCTATGTAAATGCTCTTGAAGAAATTCTTGGTGAACCCAGAGCCACAATTTAGTTCTAGAAAGATTTTAAATCAGATATTCCTGATATATTCATGAAAATAGGTGATCTAAAACTCAAAAATCCTTTTTTTCTAGCGCCCATGCACCAAGTTAATGACATTGCCTTCAGGATTCTTTGCAAGCAGAATGGATGCGGATTAACATATACTTGGCTCATCAACCCCTTGACAAGAGAAGAGCTGATTCTTGATGACAAACCCGCAGTTCAGATTGCAGCTCCTTCGGAGAAAGGAATCAAAGAATTCATAAAAAAATATGAAAATAAAGCATCACTGTTTGATTTCAATCTTGGATGTCCTGCTGTCAGGGCAAAGGAGCAGGATTATGGAGCATATCTTCAAAGGTATCCTTCCAAGGTTGAGAAAATTCTCAAGACCATGAAGAATTCAACCACTCTTCCCATAACAGTTAAAGTAAGAAAAAGTCCCCACATTCCAAAGCTCATGAAAATATTTGATAAATACTGCAATGCCATAGCAATACATCCAAGAACGGCCGAACAGGGATATTCTGGAATTCCTGACATGGAATTCGCTGAGAAAATAAAAAGCAAGACAGATCTTCCAGTGATATACTCTGGAGATGTAGATGAGAACAATGCCCTAGAAGTTTTAAAAAAATTTGATTTTGTCATGATAGGGAGAAAGGCCATAGGAAATCCTGCAATATTCTCAAAGCTGATTAGAAGTAAAGCTTCTGGGCATGCCGAAAATCAAAGATTTTCAAGCATTGCTGGAAATGCACAGAAATTGGGAATTTCTGGCACGCCGAAAACATGGAATGTTTTTCATCAATACCTTAAGCTTGCTCAGAAATATAAAATAGGATTCAGTGATATCAAATTCCACGCGTTGAATTTTACAAAAGGAATGGATGGTGCCAAAAAGCTTAGGTTGGAAATCTCAAAAGCCCGAGAAATCAAAGATCTGAAACTTCTCTTCGAGCGCTGAGAAAATCGGGTTTTCTGGCGCTGCCAAGAATCCATAAGGATTGTTAAGCAGGAGCATTAATTATTTAAATTAGGGAGCATGTGTAAAACCGATGGATGTACAGGTTACTTCTCTTACGGATTTAATGGTCATTGAACATGCAAGAATTCAGGAAATGCTGGAAGAAGTCAATATATCAAGTTATGAGGACAAAATGAGGGCGCTGGAATGTTTCAACAGATTCAAGCTCAACATTGAAAAGCATTTTATGATAGAAGAAAGGGCAATTGTTCAGCTGCTCAATAATATTTCTGGAATCGAGGTCAATGACACTTTCAGACTGATGGAGGAGCAGGGAGGAATAATCTCCATGATTAAAAAAGTTGAAGATGACATCGCCCAAGGAGATTATTCAAAAATACAGGATCTCATGACCATGCTTGAAGATCATTCAGAATTTGAAAATCAGACATTTTATCCCAACCTTGACAAAAAACTTTCAGATGATAGGAAAAAAGAGATTATAGAAAAAGTGAGCGCAATGATCCGAAGTGGATAAAAAGTGCTTAGAATTTGAAAAATTCTGGCACAAGAAAATTCTGAATTTTCTGTGTCCAAAAATCTATCCGCAATTTTCGAGCACTGCCAAAATCTGATAAGATTTTTAGCAGCATTCAAAACTTTTAAAAACAATATTCTTCTTTCTATATTATGAATCTAAGAGGGAGTGAGACTGAGAAGAATATTCTTAAGTCCTTTGCGGGAGAAAGCCAGGCAAGAAATAGATACACATTTTTTGCATCTGTGGCAAAGAAAGAAGGTTACGAACAGATATCTGCAATATTTTTAGAGACGGCAGAGAACGAAAAAGAGCATGCAAAAGTATTCTTCAAATATCTGAGGGGAGGGATGGTTGAGATAACTGCATCCTATCCTGCCGGAAAAATAGGAACTACCAAAGAGAACCTTTTTGAAGCGGCGGAAGGAGAAAGACTCGAATGGGGAGTTTTATATCCTGAATTTGCAAAAACCGCAAAGAAAGAAGGGTTCAGTGATATTGCAAAGTCATTTACTGAAATCGCAGAAGTTGAAAAGCAGCATGAAAAAAGATACAGAATGCTTTTGGAAGATGTGAAAAAGAAGAAAGTATTCAAGAAAGACAAAATTGTCAAATGGCATTGCAGAAACTGCGGATATGTTCACGAAGGCAAGGATGCTCCAAGGCAATGCCCTGCATGCAAACATCCTCAATCATATTATGAAGTTCTTTGTGAGAATTACTGATTATTTCTTTCTATAATTTTCAATTACAATTTTAGAAGAAATTCAAATCAATAAACAATCTGTAAATGATATAAAACCAGCTCAGCAATCCATGGACCAAAGTCCAAAATAGTGATGAGCCCTTAGCATAAGATAATATCATTGCAAGAACAGAACCATATCCCCAGCATCCAACTCCGGTTGACCTGTAGCATTTGCATATGATTCCACATCCACAAGCATTTTTCTTTTTCTTCTCAGCATTCTTTTTCATTCTGGAAAAAAATTTCTTGAACATTCCCTTTTTTGCCATGCTTACTAAAGTAATTAAGGTATTTTAAATGTTTTTCATTCAATCTCAAATGTTTTGAATCCTTCAATCTTTCCACCCTCATAAATATAGTTACATTTTTTGCATCGCATAGAATCAGAAATTTTTGAAAGTCTTGTGCTTCCACAGACAGGACATTTTTTGCAGATAGGGATTTTTGGAGTCATCTTAAAATCACATCACTCCCCTGTCAATCCACGCCGTAGTGCAGCCCCTCTGAAGATTTGAAATATCCATGGTTTTTCCATTCAGAATTCCCCAATAGACTCTTACATAATCTTCAAAATATTTTCCAGGAGTGGGATCCATATATAATTGATTTATCCCCGTTTTGACAAGACCCTTTACTTTATTCAGAAGTCCAAGATCCTTTTCACTCACAACTTCAACGCCTCCAAATATTCTGTCTATGTAAAAAACATCTTTTCCATCATTCATCTTTCTTTCTGGAAGATCATGGGCCAAAGTCATAAGTCTTATTTTTCCATGAACAAAAGCAATAAAATCCTTATTTTTGAAATTCTCTAACTCAGACATGGAAAGTTCAGGAGATACTATGGGCTTTGCTCCAAGTTTTTGATAATAATTTACTTGAAGATCATTGAAGCAGTTTGCATTGTAATCAAGTATCATTGGTATTTTGAGTCCGAAGTTTAAAACCCCCAAATTTCCTACAATCAGTCCATCTGGGCGTATGAGTTTTATTCTGTTCTTTATCTTTTCAATATCGGAATCAAGCATGATTCTTGGGGTTACAGCATAAAT
>JAHJTO010000058.1 GCA_018829845.1 Nanobdellota archaeon | reverse complement strand
CACAACATAGTCGTCCTCCAAAACTTAATGATCCAAGGGTGAAATTTTAAACATGGTGGACAAATTTCAAAGACAAACAGCATACAAGATGCAGATCGCAGATATTCTAAAGGGAAAAATAAACTTTGAAGCAGACAGACTAAATAATGTTGACATAGGTGGAAAACTTGTACTTCGGGTAAATGTCATAGCAAATGTTGTTGAAAAATATACCAATCCTGAAAAGCAATTTGCTTCCCTGACATTGGATGATGGATCTGGACAGATAAGGATGAAGGGTTTTAGTGATTCCTTCGAACTTTTGAATTCTCCCCTCATTGGAGAAACAGTATATGTGGTGGGTACCTTAAAATTTTACAATGATGAACTCTACATTCTTCCAGAAATAATAAACAATGTGGAGACAAAATGGCTTATGCTTAGAAGATTGGAATTGGGAATAAAGGAATCTCTTGAAATGCCTGAAATTTCAACCCTGAATGAGAAAGCCTCTGAAAATAAAGAATTTGAGAAGCATATTGTTACAGAACAAAAAATTGACATGTCTCCCAAACCCTCTCCTGCCCCCGAACCACTCTCAAGTCCAAAACTTAAGGTTCTTAATCAGATAAGGAAAGATGTGGAACTGGATGTGGAACAGCTCATTGTTCCATTGAATATTCCACTTGCAGATTTAAATGTCATTGTCAAAGAACTCATCCAGGAAGGAGAAATTTATGAATCCCGGCCTGGCCATTTGTGCGCAATGATTTAAGAAATAGACTTTAATGTATCCAAGGCGATCTTTAATTCTCCGCTGCAGTTTTCAGTTCCTACTAAAACCGTTGTGATAAGATTATCATCAAAGTTTCCTTGATTATATGGGCAGACCATGCTTCTAGATTGTAATAATGCTACAACTGAAGAAGGCTCTGTTGCACTCATTGTCTTTGCCGTCTTTGTAAGAATACAGTCTTTTTCAGAGAAGCGGTATATGCTTCCAGCGATTACTTTTTCCATGTTTACAGTTTGGCATTCATTTGCCTTCTGTATGAAGCATTCATCTGTCCTGCAGGTGGAAGAGGTCAGAGAGATTATTGAAACCACAATTAATATTGCTGCCACAATTGCAGAGAAGACGAGGGCATATTTTTTAATAGTTTTATTCCTGGAAGATTCTCTGAGAGCATTATCAATCATATCTGGCATGTACCCCTTTCCTCGCATTTCCTTTCGTATTTGCTCATCAGAAAAGCCTTTCTTTTTGGCAGTACCCACCCATGATTCAATGGTTTTTTCTATGTCCGAAGTCATATATAATTCAATAAATTAGCATTTATATGAATGCTTTGTCACTTTGGGGTGGTTAAAAACCAAAAGTATAAATACTTCCAAAACCCTCAATTTTCATGACTTTAGATAGCATGATCCGTATGAGTATGAACGATATTGAAAGATTGAAGAGTCCAAATCTTCGTCTTAATAATGGATATATTCTATCCCAGGGAACAGTAGACCACAATGCATTTGCAGTATTGGAAGCCACAAAGGAGAATAATGTTGCTCTCTATGCTCTTCTTCATCCTATGCAAAAAGAGATAGAGGCTATGAAGGAAACATTCATGTTTTCAAATACTAAAATCACCCCCTATAGTCGATGTGATCTCAATTCCCTAGGCAAGTTTAAGGAAGCATTTGATAGCCTTGGAAGCTATGGTCTAGAAAATGTTGGAAGATTGATAAAAATATCTCCTGGAGAACTTACATTGTATGAATATGGTTCCTTGAAGGGTTTCGATAAAAAAGTATTAACAAAAATGTATCCCTCTTCAATAGATTTTCTCTCCGATAGCTCTTTCTATATGGATTGTGATAAGGAATTGAAGGCAGGATTTGATAAGTTTTGCAGTTATGTTAACCATGAATCAAAAAATATAATAATAGAGGGTGCCAAGGCATTGATCAAAGAAGATATGCCCTTTTATGAAATAGTTTCACTCTCAAAAAAATGTTAGAAGCAATAATTAATGGCCAGAATTGTGATTTTAATAGTCTCAAGGAGAGAATAATGCTCCTCGTTACTGAAGACATAATCTATGACTTTGCCCAGGGAAATAAAAGTAAATGGTTGACATCTGAAAACCAGATTGAAAAATTTATAGGAAATGTTCTAGCGGGAGCCTATGAAAAAACATTGAATGAAATGGAATTACGATGGATTGAAAATCTCAAGACCCTGTCAAATGAAATAAAATCGTTTGATAAAAAACAATATGACTCTTTGAAAAAAGATGATCAAGTAAAATATGGATTTCAGGTTGGTTTGAAATTTGCAGACCTTCTCGCCCCTCTGTTGGAGGGATATGTCTCCAAGGACAGCCCGCACTGCCCTGCCTGTCCCGATGCAAAGGAAGGAGTTACATGGGAAAGTTGGAATAACATGCTTAATCCAAGAAGATATTTCAAAATCGCAAACATGCTTCCATTCACTGAAAATGATGGGGGGATAGTTCCCTATACAAAATACAAGGAAAAATAGGAAATAAAAAATGAAAAATAATATACTAAAACAAGATGAAAAAGCAGTATATGCTGTCTTTTCTGACATTCAGGGAAATTATCCTCTCCTCCATTCCTTTGAAAAAGATGTACTGACAGAGAAGGCAGATAAATTAATTTGTCTAGGAGATATTGTACAAAAAGGCATTAAATTTGATGATAACAGATGCATCGAACTTACAAGAAAGATTAGTGATATTTGTGTTAGTGGGAATCATGAAAGGAAAATATTGAAAAAGAAGGAAGAATGCATCAAGAAAATCTATTCTGAAAATCTGGATTTTATTGAGAAAATGCCTTCGGAGTATGTTCTAGATAAAAAATATCTTTTTACCCACAGGGGCCTATCTTCCCATCTTGATGGAAGAATTTTCTCAGTAAAGGATGCAACAAAGGAATTTGAATTAATGGACAAGCTCTATCCGAATATAAAAATTCATTTTGTTGGCCACTCACACAAAGCATCACTATTTGAATATAATCCTATGAGCAAAGACAATCAGGTTTTGGAACATCTGGACTTTTACAATAAAATCATTAGACTTGATCCTAAAAAGAAATATATTGCAAATCCGGGAGGAGTGGGACTATACTTCGGTCTTTCAAACTCCTATCTTGTGTTTGATAAGGATAAATATTCAATAAATTTCAAATTGATAAAATAAAATGTTAAAAATAAAAATAAATGGCAATGGGTATGATCTGAATGGCCTAAAGGGATATCTCAAGGGATTTTCAGAGTTATATCTCCTGGAACCTCTTGGAAGAGGAAATATGAGTTATTTTTTAATGCACAAAAAAAATCAAAGATATGATCTCAGCTACATCATTAAAAAGATTAAATCCCTTAATATGGATTCATGTGAAAAAGAATGGCTTAGAAATTTAATGAAACTACAGGATCGTCTCAATTCTTTTGATGAGAAAGAATATTTCTCCTTAAAGAAAGAGAAAAGACCGGTATACTCCACCAAATATGCATTTGAATGTGCCAAGGTGCTTGAACAATTAGTTGAGGGATATGTAAACCCTGATGATGAGCTTTGTCCTGCCTCCCGTCGGGCATCAAAACAGGCCACCTGGGAAAGATGGAAAGATATCATAAGTCCCATAAATTATCTAGTCCGCTGCAGCAGAACAATTCTAGCAAAAAATAAATTAGGAATAAGAACTCCCCTGGATCTAAATATCCTATCCGAATAATTTATTTGACAATGTTTAATCCTGGACGAATGTTTATCAGAGGTGTGTCCGACAATAAAAGCTGTTCCAAAAGGCTTTCATCTATGCTATCCAACAGTGCCTCATCCAGGGAATCTATCATTGACTGTCTCAGGAGGGTTTGTCTTCCCCTCTGGCTTGAAGTAATATGTGAATCCATGTCTATTCCAACTATCTGTCCTGTTTTTCTGTTATATTGTATTTGATATCCTGCGCTTCTTGTAAGAACATCTTCGGGATAGGTTAACATACTGTCTATTTGTTTACCCTTGTCTCCTCCAACCAACATCCCGATCAGATGAGGGTGATGCACTGCTTCTGTTTCAGTCAGGAAACCTAGAGAAAATGATCCATAGTCATTAAAATAAACTGCTGCCTTTGTCCCATATACATCGGGACCATAATCTTTTTCCAGGTTAGTTTGAAATAGTTCATCAACATTTTCAAGTACAATATTTCTATACACCTTGCTTGTTGTTTCTTCTTTAGTAATTGGATGAATCTTAGTAATTTCTCCTAGCAAGATTGGGGGTTCTTTTATTGGTGGCGCTTCAACCAACATTTTAGCAGCCGTCTCAGATTCTTGAATACCTTCTTCAATGGGCAGTCGGGATACGACATCTGCTTCAATGGTGCCTATCCCAAAAAGTCTCTTGAAAAACTCGAATATCTTTACAAATGGATCCGTCAGCATTCCAATGGTTATGAATCCTGGTCTACCCGGTGGAGGAATTGATTTTTGAGATATTTTTTCAAAGGCAAGAGCCGACATTATTTGAGATTTTCGGTTGATGGCATTTTCTGGATCCTGATATAATTCTTTATAATACTCTGCCTCAGGAATTATTCTTTGATTTAGGGCGTTTATCAAAAGATCAAAATTCATCCTGTCCTGGATATTGCTCGATTTATAGAACAGATCAAAATAATCTTTTCTTTCCATATTTCTAGAATTGAGTTCCAGTGCCAGATAACCTTCTCCATATTCTGGATTTTCTTTGGATGTTGCAAGTCTTTCCAAAAGATTATTAAAATAAAAATAATCAAAATCTGCTGCAAGATTATAATCACTTGCAACATTAGCATATCCTTTTTCTGCATAGCCTTTCTTTTGGTTTAATAAATAGTCAAAAGCTGCTTTTGTGGCTGCTCCTTCATTTAAAAACTTGTCTCTTTTTTCTTCAAGGTCATATTTTTTATCTAATATCTCCTTTCTAGAATCAATTTGACCTGTTCCCGAGGTATACTCTGAAGAGGTTATTTCTCCATTATCCATTTTTTGCTCTAAGGTTTGTAGTTCAATCTGAAGAGTGGTTAACTCTTTACCATAGGCAGTCTCTCTGGAGATTTTCATAATTGAATGGTCCATTTCATGGATAATTGTCTCAGTCATAGAGACAATGTCGGTTCCCTTACTTTTTATCATTACAAAAGATCCTACGATGTTTTCTTTGTTTAAGAAATGGATATTCTCTCCAGCAGCATCCAACCGGTCCCCAGGAACAATGTCTGAGGCAAAAAATACAGAATCATAATTTATATCACCATAGCCAGTTCTTACAATAGATATTTGTTGTTCTCCCTTGAGCAGGTAATTGAATGCATCTAAATCTTCAAGAAATTCTTTCTCTATGCCATACTTTCCAGCATTTTTTGTGGCTGTTTGCAAATCAAATTTGCCTTCCAATAATAGACTGAACAATGCAGCCTCAATAATGCCTGTTTCTGGTCCCCTCTTATCCTTAAGAAGATTGGTCATGATTATATCTTGAAATTTCAGATCGAGATTATTGAATGATTGAGTATTTACCTTGATAGTTACTCCCAGCTCTTTGTAATAATCTTCCAGATATTCCTCAAAATTTGACAGCTCCCCTTTTGAATTGTAAAGAATCTTCGTAGAAGGATCAATAATTCCAGAAATTAGACCTTGAGCATTTTCTGAGGAAAAGTCATTAACATAGCGTTCTATTTTTTCCTGAAGAACGGGAGACTCTTTTCCTATGAAGCTCATATAGTATCCATCATTTCTTAGTCCAATGGACCTATCAATATTTGCCATGATATTTTCTCCCATTACTTTCTGGGCGAGAGGGTCATTAAGAAGTGCCTCTTTTCTTTGAGAATATTTATCCCAAAAGTTTTTTTCTAAATTAGTTCCAAGAAGGCCATCATTTTCCAATTGATTTATTTGTTTTTCAAATGTTCTCTTTACGAATATATCCTTAACAAAATTATATGCATCCAAAATCATCGTGGCAGGATTGATTATGAATCCTGGTCTACCCGGTGGAGGAAGATTTTCATTATTTCCAGGAAGATTATCCATTGTTTGAGAATTAAGATCCTCAAAGGTCATCTCGGCATATACTCTCAATCCTGCAAAGAAAGTATTGAATGGGCTTTTTACATCATGGGTAGGATCTCCCTCAAGATTTGCCTTTAATTTTCTTTCATCATTGGAAAGCTTGAAAACTTCTGGAGAATATGCTGCAGCAATACCAAGAGACCTTTTTTGTATTTCCAGTTTGATTCCATCCGCAAAGGCATAGAATGCTTCTTCCGTTTCCCTGGTTTGTGTTTTGTATCTCTTAACCGCTTGGCTTATCTGGTCTGGCTGGGTTTTATCCGATCGCCTTTCATTGAAAATTAAATCCGCAATTATCTTTTGCCCTGCAGTCAGCTCATTTCCATTAAAAATTTCTTTTCCATTTTCATTAATTGTGAGAATATCTTCCCTGAGTATCTTTTTAATCTGAATATTGAGATCTTCATGGGCATAGGCTATGTCCACATCCCTCATGAGATTTTCCATCCGATCCAGCATTTCTGGACTTGGATTTTCATTTTTCTCTTTCATTTGGATTATTTGATTTTCCAAAAGGTTCAATTCGTTTTTGAGAGATACTCCTCGTATTTCCAAGTTGTTTTGTCTTGACAATTCCTTTCCTCTCGCAATCAATGCAGGATCCAAAGTGATGGAAGCATCCTTTTCCGCTTTCGCTATCTTCTCATTAATTAAATACAATTCAGCATTCCTTTTTTGATATTCCGATTCGGATATGGCCTTTTTCACACTTCCCAAAAGTTCATTCATCGGTTCAAAATCTCTTGAAGAAATTATCCTTGGATCCGAATCTGGGGAAAGAACTGAAGAGGAAAGGCCTGCCAAAAGTGCATCATTCATTTTTTTCATGTTCTCATCGCCTGGGAAAATTCCCTTATCTGCCTGGGTTCCAGTTATCTGAGAATTTGCAGCAATATCTCCAGTCAAAGTATATTTTCCTGATCTTTTGATGAATTCCATCTGGAATCCCGAAGCTTTTTTATAATCTTCCAGAGTAGGTGTTCTTCCAAGAGCCTTTTCCCAAACCTGGGCATGTTCTCCACTCCATTGTCCCCTGAAGAATAGGACATTGGCATTTCCGAAATCATCTATGAAAGTTACGGCCTTTATACCTGTGGAAACTCCACCGGACAATGATTCCGAATTAAGAGTGGCCTGGCTCACTATGGAAAATAAAGTATCAGTCATTCCTGCCTCAGAAATTTTTCCCGCAGTAACATCCCTCAATTCCTTTTTGTCATTTTCTGCCTGGATTGCCTTTATTCCTTTTTCTTTTATGAGAAGTTCCTGTACCTTTCCTCTCAGACCAGCTGTTTGGGTTATGAGATTAATATTTGCAGGAGTTCTTCTTACTCCATTGATAAGTTCAATTAGATTTTCTGGAGAATATGTTTTTGAGCTTCCTGCCAGTGGACCCTTCAAGGGAAGAATATCATATAATTCAGTAAATGATCGGGCATCTGAAATTTGTACTATAAGGAAAGATTCATCCGATGTTGCAGCAAGTGTCCTAGATTTTTGTTTATCCTGATCAGAAACTTTCCCTGCTTCCTCTGCCACCATAAGCTCTGCCACCTTCTGTCTCAGGCCACCTGTCCTTGTTACAATGTCAATTGACTCGCCATTTTTAACTCGAGTTATAATTGCCTTTAAATCATTGGCAGAATATCTCCTAGTTGTTCCCTGGATGAATCCCTTTGAATCTAAAATTTGGAATAATCCTACAAAGTCCTTGGCATCTGAAATTTGAGGATTTAATATTTCATTATTTATTCTTTGAACATTGAACCCTTCCACCCCTGCCCCGGCATAATTCATCATTTGAGTTATGGTTTTTGAAAGATCTACTTCTCCATATATCTTGGCGAGAACCCTTGGATCCGAAGAAGAGAATAATGTCAAAAGTCTGTCTCCAAAAAGAGTATTTCCTGCCTGGCCAGGATTATGTGCCCTTAGCATAATATTTGCTCCAACATCATTCATAAATTTGTCAAAGACATCCGGTCCAAACTCCTTGGCAAATCCTCCCCTTGGACTTTGAATAAATCCTTTTACATCTTCAGAAGGATCATCCCATAGCATCTGATTCAATCTTGGATCAGAACCAGAAAGCCCAACCAAATCCTGTAGGGAATTTATGCCCTGGGGAACTCCACCATGGACAACAATTACGCCTTTTTCAGTTACAAGGGCATTTGGAAGAGAATCAAATACTGAATTATATTTTCTCCAGAGCTCCATCCCTTTTTCATTACCATAGAGATTAATGAAATCATTAAGGAAACCATAGCGGTTATTAACAGTAGGATTTTCATGATTACCTTTCAGAAGGAAAATATTATTTGAAAATTTCTGCTGAAGCTCCAGAAGCATTTCAAGATTCTTTATGGATTCTGCTCCCCTATCCACATAGTCTCCCATGAAGACAAGATAAACATCCTCTCCAGCAGCTAGTCTTTCAAGGAATCTTGTTTGTTTGAGTATGGCCAATACCGAATCTGCCTCTCCATGGGTATCCCCTATGAATATTGCTGTCCCCTTTCCAGGAAGATATGCCACTCCCCTGTCAACAAATGGCAGGGCAGATTTTATTTGACTTATTTTAGAGATTCCATTAAGTTTTCCCTCTCCCTTTCTAGCTTCCGCGTCCAAACTTTCAATTGCCCTGTCAGCAAATCTAATCATTTCATCCGGGCTTCTTTTTCCAGCCTTTGAAAGAACAGAATTAAGTTGATTTTGTGCAGTGGATGGAGCATTTTGTTTTGCCAGATTATTGAGCTCTGTCTGCATTTCCACAAGTTTACTCTCTCTCGCAGCTCCCTGGGAATTCATGAATTCCTTGGAAAGTTTTCTCATTGTCGATTCCTTTGTTATTTCCGCAGCAAAGATTTCAGAGTATAATCTTACCCACTTGCCCTCATTTTCCTTCCCATAGATTCCAGCATATTTTCCTATGAGTGCAGTTTCAACTGCTTGTTTTGTTTCAAAGGATTTTGAATATAGTTGATCATATGCTGCCTGGAGCATGGCCACATCCACCCCTGATTTTTTAAGTGAATCTATTTTATTCTTCACAATCGCAAAATCACCATTGGAAAGAACATTATTGTCTACCATTCCTTTTTCGAATAGGGAGAATATTTCCCTTGCCTTTGCCTTTTCAATCTGGAATTCCGTTGGAATCTCCATTTGCAGATTTCTTTCCTTGCCCATGAATAAATCTCCCCTCATGGTCACATAATCCAAAAATCCTCTGCTTCTTGCAATAAAGTTTGCAGGATCCGGATAGTATGTAGTTATCCAGCCATTTGCACTTTGCAATGTGGCTATGGCGTTATCATTTAATCCAGAACTCCTAAGTTTGTCAACACTCTTCAAAGTATTTCCTTCATAGAATCTAGATTTAATTTCTGAAATAAGTTTAACAAGCGCCTGGGGATCATTCTTTATTTCGGATGAAAATGTTACTCCCTGACTTCTAAGAATATTTGCTGTCCTGAAAATATCATCTCCGAATTCTCTGAAAAGTTCAGCAGATTTTTCAACATCGGCCTGTCCACCATAATAGGTATCTGAAACCCCAAGGGCCTTTGCCCCAATGGTTGCGGAGAAAAGTGATTTTATTTTTTGTTTTTCTAAATCACTAAGAGAATCAAATGTCTTTCCATTATAATTTGGAGAGTAGCTTGAAAGTTCTCCCTTTGATTTAAATAGAGACAGATAAAGATCTACCCTTTCTCCAGATTGTGTTCCTTGCATGTATCCATAGAGTGCAGAAGCAAAACTTGCATAGTCTGCAGGAGTTGAGGCCATTCTTGTTGCCCCGATCATGAATCTCATTGAATCCCTTTCTTCAGAAAGCATGTTTGAAGTGAACTTGTCAAGCTCATCCGCACTCCTCACTTCATGGCCTGCTGCCAAGGTTGTTCCATCTGTTCTTTCGGATAAATATCCAAGATCATGGGCCATTGCGGCAAGAACAGCAAGATCAGTTTTTCTGGAAGCCTCTTCCTGTGTCAGTGTTCCCTCTTCCACCATTCGATTATAAAATAGTTTGGCCATCTGCTGTGTCTGAGAAACGACAGCCTGGATGTGATAAAGATCATGATATCTTATTTCCCTCCCCTCTCCCTTCTGCATGTCTGCCTCATAACCTTTCTTCATGGAATCCAAAACATTATTTGCAGAAGTTTGAATATCATAATTTGTTATTTTACCAACAACTTCATCAAGAATCTGGGAAGGAGTTTTTGTCGAATCATATTTTGCAGGCATTCCTCCCATGGCTAATCTAAAATCAAGTTGAGGATATCCCCCAAGTATCTGATCCATTATTGAGGGTTGTGAAACTGCCCTCTGAGCATCATTCTCAGAAACTCCCAAGGCCAAAAGATTTGCAAATACAAATTCTTTTCCGGATTCACCACTTTGTGCACTATCCGTCAAATAGGAAATTGCTGTCTGCCTATTGACTTCAAATGTATCTGCTTTCTGATATGAAGATAATGCTCCAAGATCTTTTGTATTTTCATCTAATCTTTCCGTGAGAGATTTTTGAGAGAATTGGAGAGAATTTTTCAGATTAAATCCTTGGTTTTGATATGCTTCAACCAATTTTATGGCAGACATCTGATCCGAAGTAGCAGTGGTCTTTATGTCTTCAAATGAAATTCCCTGATCTATTTGTTTCTGCACCGATTCAAGGAAATTCTTATCATTTGAGAGTTTGGTATTTTCATAGGCAAGCTTTGCCTGAAGAGTTCCAGCATTTGCCTTAAGTTCATCCACTCTACTTTTCAAGAAATCATTTTCAAATCCTTCCCTTATGTTAAGGTTATCATCCAGCACCCCATATTTTTGCAATGATGCAATTGCTTGAATTGGACTATTACTCTTCAATCCTTCGGAGATTTCATTTGCAATTTCATTTATCACTCCGGCTTGAGTTGAAATTGGCCTATTCCAAGTAAATGGCTCTAACCCTGCCCTCCTGCCATCAATATCATTTTGTAGGGCAGGTTCTTGAGAAGCTTTTCTTAGTAATTCATTTATTTCTACCTGGGTATTAACCTTCTGTAAATTTTCATTGTTCTGCTTATTCCAATTCTGAACTGCTTCATCCATTTTTTGAAGGTCATTGGCCACTATGAGCTGATTTCCATTTGGAGAAATCACTCTGAAAACCCCCATATCAAGAGTTTCAACTTTTCCTAGCTGTTGTAATTTAGAAAGATCTATTTTGTCCTGTTGAATGAAAGGAGTTATTACTCCAACATCTGTTTTGAAGAATCCAGTCATGAGCGTATGACCTCTTCCAGTTGTCAATGATTCGAGAACATCCGCAGTTGATCCTCCAACTTTCTGTCCCACCTCTCCTGCAATTCCTCCCCCTACCTTTCCTCCCAATCCGCCAATTGCCCATCCAAATACCCCCTCTTCAATGGCCAATTCAGTTATTGGGAAGGTTATAATATTCGCAAAACTTTCTGTGACTGCATTCTTTCCTATCTTGTTTGTAATAAATACTTCTATTCTTTTTTCAATTTTATTTGAGATTATGAATGGATTATATTGTGCTTTGGAAGCGGCATTTACAGCAGAATCAATCCATGGGACCTTTTCTGCAAGTTTCACAACTCCTTTTTGAATGCCAGCACTCATGCCTTCCATGGCAATAATGTCTACCGCACTCATATCCAGAACCCCCAATGCGAATCCATAATCCATCGAAGCAAAATCTTTTGCAGAACCCATCAAAGCAGCATTGTTATTTTCATTTTTAATGTGAATTTTATATCCCTCTGCCCCTTGATCAATTGAAACTTTGCCATAGCCCTCGCTGTTTCTGAATGTGTTAATGGCATTGGAGAAAGCTTTTGCAATTTCTTTGTTTCCCGCAGCCGCCTGCAGAAGTTTTGAATTTATTGAAGGATCTGACAAATCAAGACTTTTGAGATTTGAAATATCTTCAAAGCTGAGAATCCCTCGACCATACAAACTTTCAACAACTTTTCCAGAATCTACTTCCTTTTGAGATTTTGAATACTGGTAACCATATTCATCCGACGCTCCTTCAGTGAAACCCAACAAAAGAAGGTCAAGAGATTTCACAGCACCTGTTGTGGCTCTGTTTGAAATCCATTTCACTACTCCCTCATCAGAATATTCCTTTCCAACATCTTCCAGGGATGCCTGGGCCTGCCTCAAGACATCTCCCTGATTTTTTGTTCTTGAAAATATTTCCTGAAGATATCTTTTCTTGGCATTCTCTTCATCTTTAAAAGTGATATCATAATCTTGTCCCTGGAAATAAAGCTTCTTGCTGTTTTGCTCTTGAAGCTTGCTAATAAATCCTAAAATATTCCTGTTATCTTTATTCTGATCCGCCAGCCTGCTTAATATTGATTCAGATTGAGATTCCTTTCCACATATGGAATATGTTTGAGCTTTGAATATTTGGAAAGATAAATCCACACTAGTACTACTCAAATAATTAAATTCCAATTCTTTGCACTTATTGTCAAGTTTCTCTTTGGCTTTCTCCCCCGTGGTTTTATATCCTGGAATCCATCCAAATTTATTAGAAATTAAATCTCCTGATGATAACGCCCTATACTCATTGAATGTTGCGATAAGATCTTCAAGTTCTAAATTTAATTTTAATGCATTGAGTTGTTTTTGTAATTCTGGAAGTACGCTACTTTTAGGATTAATTGATTTGATTTGGGAAATAGCTTCCCTGAGATACTTGAACTGATTGGCCACATTCCCGCTAAGAACTGCTTCCCGATACAACTCAATTGCCTTGTTGAATTGGGCCTTTGGAAGAGTTTCAAGATTAATACTATCTACTGTTTTATAACATGATGGGCCTTCTTTTTTAATTTCACAATCAAGCCCAATAACACTTCCCTTCAAAAATGCATGATTTATGATTATGTCCTGACCTATGGTGCTCTGGGTCTTTTCATCCTTATAATTTTTAAGTTGATCATATAAATTTATTATTTCAAAACCATAGTGTCTGAAACTTTTAGTTCCATGCACAGTTACAATCCCCTTATTGTAAGAAAGTTTTACTCCGCTTTGGAAAAAAATGTTAAGATTATCATCAAATTTGCATGTTGCATTTCCAATGGTCGTAAGTTCTGCAGTTACATATCCTCCATTTTTAATTCTAGAAGATTTAGTAAATTTAGTATTAGTGCAATTTATCTTTCCGCCCTTGGTTGTAATAATACTTATGACTGACTGACTCAATCCCCCATCAGTGTTTGTTCCAGTTGTTGTTTCAGGCACAACTTCTACATTCTCTTCCTTTTTTGGTTCTGTAACAAGACTTGGAGAAAGATCATTTTCATTAAATGAAGAAATTAAAGGAGGATTTGGCATCGAAGTAGCAGTGGTTGGAGGAACTGATCCTGGAATTGCTCCAGCACTCTGAACTCCAAATGCCATAATCTCCACAAGAAGCAAAGAAATTAGTAAGAATGCAACAAGTCTATTCTTCATTTTATTTTGCATCATTTTTCTTCACCCCTTAACAGAGGAATTATGGATTTGATGACTGTCTCATTTTTTTCATTTAATTTGAATAGAAGCAATTTTCCGCTTCTTTTTATTTCAATAATCTCTTTTTTCTCAAATTCTTTTATGAGTCGGCTCAACGTTCCTTTGTCAAGACCTATTTTTTTAGAAATCTCAGAAAGATTAAATTGCCAATCGTTATTGTGAGATAGAAATCTAAGGAGGGTAATCTTGTTCTTGCTTCCTAAAACCTGTTCTAATGGTTGCATTTTTACAACATTGTTGTTATTAATAACATTAAGTATTAATTAAAACAACCTTATAAATCTTATCCCCTAACTGTTCAATATATTTAGCAAGGTTTTAAAAGAGGATTTTGTTCATGTTTCCTATGGAATATGATAAGATGCTGGACAAGCTCTACAATGAAGTTAAGCCCCTGGAGGCCTCTTCAGAAAGGTTTGAAATTCCAAAAGTAAAAGGACACATAGAAGGATATAAGACAATTATAGCAAATTTTGGTCAAATATTAAGCGTTCTAAGAAGAAATCCTGAACATATGACTAAATTCCTATTCAAGGAACTTGCAACCCCTGGAACCATTGATGGAGACAGATTAATACTAAATAGAAAATTGGGAAGTAAATTAATTAATGAGAAGATAGAAGCCTATGCAAATGAATTTGTAATATGCAAGGAATGCAAGAAACCTGATACTGAACTTATAAGGGAAGATAGGATATCATCCATACAATGCCTGGCCTGTGGAGCAAAACATCCTGTCAGGAGCAAAATATGAGGGAAGTTGATTGTCAAGAAACCGGAGGTGTCTTGCAATGGCCATAATGATAAGACTTCATGAATCCTATAGGAAAATCATAGCTGCCTGTGATTCTGATCTCATAGGAAAGAAATTTGTTGAAGGAAAACTACAATTAGATTTGAGAGACACCTTCTATGGAGGAAAGGAATACTCAGAAGAAAAGGCAATAGAAATATTTAGAGATGGGGCATTTGACGATGCGACATTTAATATAGTTGGAAAGGAATGTATTGCCGCTGCAATCAAGGCAGGAATGGTGGAAAAGGAGGGAGTTATAACAATTCAAGGAATCCCCCACGCACTGTCATTCATGTAATAATCAAAAAATGGAAAAAATATTTTCACAAAGTAGGACGCTGGACATTAAAAGGAAAGTTGATTGTCAAGAAAACCTTAGTTTTCTTACAGCAGGAGGTCTTTTCTAATGGAAGAAAGCGAAGAATTTGGAAATTTTGACAAAAAATCTAGTCATACCCCCATGGTGGAAGGAGAAGTTGAATCAATAGGGAGAGTAAGAATGCCGAGAGGAAAAGAAGTTATGGGGATATTGGAACAGAGACTTGGAGCCTCAAGAATACTAATCAAATGTTTTGATGGGAAAACCAGAACATGCAGGGTACCAGGAAGACTGAAAAGAGAACTCTGGCTTAGGGAAGGAGATGTTGTAATTGTTGAACCCTGGGAACACCAATGTGATGACAAGGGAGATGTAATCTACAAATATAGCAAGGCAGCCGTGCAATGGCTCAAGAGCAAGGGATATATCAAGATCGAAGAGGAATTCTAATTAATTATGACGATGTCATTTTACAAAGTCGGATGCAGGACATTAAAAACCCGCTCACGAAGTGGGTCCCTGGAATGTATGAAAACCCGGAGGAGGTTTTTATAAATGAGCGAAGAGCTTTTTAAGACATATAAGGATATTTTTGATAGGTTTACAATAAATGCTCTGTGGGAATTAATAACCCAAAAGAAACTTGAGGGACTCGAAAGTCCAATAAAAATTGGAAAGGAATCAAATGTCTTCTCTGCTCTCACAAAATACAACGAAAGAGTTGCAGTGAAAGTTTATAGACTGAATTCTGTGGATTTCTTTCAAATGTCAAAATATCTAGAAATGGATCCCAAGTTCAGACCAATAAAACAGAGAGTAAGAATTGTTGCTGCCTGGGCCAAAAGAGAATTTTTCAATATCAAAAAAGCCTATGAGGCAGGAGTTTCCGTACCCCAGCCAATAGCCATAAAAAATAACGTTCTGATAATTGAATTCATAGGAACTAAATTTCCTGAACACCCAACGGATTTTCCTAAAATAAAAGATTCCTGTGCCGACCCAGAAGAAATGTATAATCTGCTCATAAAAGATATAAAAAAATTATATCAAAAGGCAAAGCTTGTCCATGGAGATTTGAGTGAGTTTAATATTTTAGAAAGGGGAGGTGTTCCAGTTATAATCGACCTATCCCATTCTATCCCCTCGGATGCCCCCTCTGCCGATGAGTTATTAAAGAGAGATGTTGAAAAGATAGTTAAGTTTTTTAACAAAAAAGGACTAAAACTTAATGTTCCCGATGTATTGCATTACATCAAAAAAGCATAAAATGGAAAATAAAAAAATATTCGCGAAGCAATGTGCTGGACAAAGAAAGGAAGTTGATTGTCAAGAAACCTTGGTTTCTTACATCAGGAGGCTTTTATATGGCTGAAACAGTATTCATCAAAGAAATTTCTAGAATCAAGAGAGTAAGAAAAGAGCTAGAGAGAGCCCTAGATATAACTATCAATATAACCCGGGATGGAATTGAGATAGGTGGAAAGGAAGGATTTAATGATTATATCCCTATCCAGGTTCTCCATGCCATTGAAATGGGTTTTTTAGTACCTTCTGCATTGAAACTAAAGGATGAGGGATTTATGTTTGAAATTATGAGCATAAAACAGCACGCCCGTCCATCCAGACTAGCAACCATAAAAGGAAGACTTATAGGAAAACAGGGAAGAGCCCTTGAAACCCTTTCAGAATTGACTGGCTGTGATATTAAAATAAAAGACTATGAGGTTGGAATCATAGGAAGAACTTCTGATATAAAATTTGCAATCAATGCACTCACAAATCTCATGCATGGATCACCCCATTCTGCCGTATATGCCTACCTCGAAAGAAGTAGACATCTTCGGGAAATGAAAGAGGAAGAGGAAGAAAGTTTTAGTAAAAAATTGTAAAAGTTAATCAGCAAAAAGCTTTTTAACCCCTCCATTCTCTCAATAATTATGCTCCTCTAGCTCATTATGGAAGAATTTATAAGTTTGATTCGACGGTATTTATTATGTATATCCGACTGAAAAGAGGTATTCAAAAAAGGTTGATACAGCAAGCCATAGACTTTGCAGGATCACAGAAAAGATTGTCAGACATTATGGGCATTCCTGCTCAAAACATATTTAATTATCTTAATAGGAAATTAATGCCGGAAAATAGATTTGATAAACTTGTTAAAATCCTTAAGATTAAAAATAAGAATGATCTGATAATTGAAAAACTCCCAGATAATTGGAGACAGATTATCGGTGGAAAAAATTGTGTTATTTCTAAGAAAAGAAAAGGGACATTTCTCAGAGATATGAAAGTGATTCAGGCAACACAATCAATTCGATTAAAGAAATGGCATGCTTCAATGAAAAGAGATAGTCCTGAAAAATATTATCTGCTTCAATATTCTAGATTTAAAAAAGTAGGAAATTATAAGCTAAAAACATTGAAAGGTGAAAAAGTTAGAAATGCTCTTGAAAAAGAAACAGCAGATTTTCTATTCAAACGAAAAATTGACTACCAATATGAACCCCTCATAAAAATAGGAGATAAAGTCTTTTTCCCAGATTTTCTTATATATAATAGATATATCGTAGAATGTACTGCATGGAGAGGATTTGATAAAGCTATTAAATTGAAGGATAAAATAAAGGTTTTGAAGAAGAAATATCAAGTATTTGTCATAATCCCAAAAGCTTTAAATAAGTACTATCAGATACTTAATAATCATTTAATCCTAGGATTAGATGAATTTGCCCCGATAGCTCAGTCTTTTTTAGAGAAATCGAAAAAAGGAGCAACAGGTAGAGCAACTGACTGTTAAAAGTTGTAAATACTTTGGCAGACTTACTGAGATCAGTGGGTCAGAGGTTCGAGTCCTCTTCGGGGCGT
>JAHJTO010000008.1 GCA_018829845.1 Nanobdellota archaeon | reverse complement strand
TCATACTCACAATCCGAAGATTGCTAAGATAATTAGATTTTATAAGTTTATAAGCTTTTTGATATGTTTGACCTTGTGCATAAATTAGTACGCTCTGTCGGTCGAACGCACCTCATCTCCCTCGTAAGGAAACTACGTTTCCTTTACGATCAACCTTCCTTAGAATAGCCTACGGTACCTGCCTGGTTCGTTTCTTAACGATCAACTTCCCTCAAGGTCGGTAGAAAACGTCGACGGAAAATGGTAGTTTTACCGACGCTGTGAAAATACGCCCCGAGCGAGAGTCGAACTCGCCTCATCTCCGTGACAGGGAGATATTCTAACCGATAAACTATCAGGGCTTGATTGTGGAAGATAAAATGTATTTAAAAAGTTTTCACTTCAGCACTTTTCCAGTCTGCATCGCCCATAATATCAAATCCAATTCTGCCAATGAGGTTTTAGTTTTCCTAGCAATCTTTTCTAAGATTTTTTCTTCAGACTTATATTCATTTTTACTGATTGATTTGACTTCCCTTCCAAGGGATCTTAAGATGTGCCTATCAAGAATAGCAACATCTGTTCTCCCTGTATTCCTTAAAAAATGAGACGCTTCCTTCATGCCAAAACCCTTGATATTATTTACTAAAAACTCCCTGGCTTCTTTTGAGGGCATGTTTTTTATCAAATCTTTTATCTTGAAACATTTCTGAGCCACACAGATATAATGTGCCCTTTTATTTGGAAACCTGTATCTTAAATTTTTCAATTTTTTGCTCAACTCATTTTCCTTCAGCAAATGAAATCTCTTTCTAAGTGCATTCTGAACTTTTATCCCCCCTCCGCAGTTGCATTTGCAGTCAAAAGACAGAAGCACAATTCTGAAAACCATTCTTTATGATTTTTTGATGAAAAATCAAAATCCTTCAGTCTTTTCCTAACCCAATTGTGCTTCTCGGTGTTCTTAAAATCAAGAACTTTTTTTATGATCGCATTAATATCCATTTAAAAAATAAGAAGTAAAGGTTTTTAAATTTAAGATATCCCCTTGAACAAGAGGTGTAAGAGCCTCGCCTGGTTCTTTAAAAATTCGGCAATTAAGGAAATGGTACAGATAGAACATTTCAAGCTGAAAGCGATATTCTTTGATATAGATGACACTTTGATCCCAACCACCCAGCATGTCCGAGAAGTTAGAAAGCAGGGGTTAGATGATATCATTGATTTCATGAGGATAGATGGTTTAAAATTCAGCAAGCAAAGAGTGTATAAAACATTCAAGCAAGTCTTAGAGGAATTTGGGCCAGATCATAAGAATCATTTTGGGACCACAATTGAAAGACTTAAATTCGTTCCTCCTGAAATGAGAAGCAAATACACTTCAGCCGGAACTCTTGGATATAGGCAGGGGAAAAAACTCAGGCCATATCCTGCAGTAACTTCAACACTTTCAATCCTTAGGCAGGAAGGGTATGGCCTTTATGGGGTTTCAAAGGGCCTTGGAGTACATCAATGGGGGAAAATTATTGCATCTACCCTGAATTTACAATTGAATAATTCATTTATAACAAGCGACTATAATTTCAAGGAAAAAAGCGAATCATTCTACCAAAAAATACTTGAGACATTATCACTAGAAGGAAAATATTGCCTTATGGTTGGAGATAATGTAGATAATGATGTTATCCCCGCAAGAAAATGTGGGATCCATACTGCAAGAGTCCTCACAGGGAAATATAAAAAAGGCCCCGGAAAGGCTGAAGATGATGCGGATTATAAAATAAGGAAGTTTGAAGAGGTTCTTAAGATAATTCTAAAAATTGAAATTAAAGAAAACGCTAAATTAAAAAGCCTTATTGACAAGATAACTAAATGAGATTTAAGGTCAAGGTGATTGCAAATTCTTCTCAGCAAAAGATAGAAGAGAAGGATGGCACTCTAAAAATTCATTTGAAAGCAGTTCCAATGAAAGGAAAAGCAAATGAAGAATTGATTGAGGTTATTTCAAAGCATTTCAAAGTAAAAAAATCCCAGATAAATATCCTGAAAGGCCATAAATCTAACATCAAAGAGGTAGAAGTATTATGAATATCAAAATCAAACCGCTAGGAATCAAAGCTGAAAAAATAACTGGGATTTTTGGAAAAATGATAGGATTAATGTTTTCAAAAAAGAAAAATCTTCTTTTTGTATTTAACAAAGAACAAAAAGTAAGAATACATATGCTATTTGTATTCTTCCCAATAATCACAATTTGGATTGATGATGAGAACCCAGGGTTCTGTCATGCCGGAAAGCAAGGTATTTCCCAGCATAAAAACAAGAAAATAAAAAAGGTAAAAGTCATGAAACCGTTCATTTCATTCCATGAAGAAAAGGCAAAATATGTTCTAGAAATACCTTATGATCAGAAATTACTTCTTAGAATAAAAAGATCCAGAAGGCTTAGATTTTAAGCTTGAAATTGTCCCTATAAGATATTAACTCGCCCTCCTTTCAAACCCTACAAGCATTTTGTAACATTGAAACTCTCTGCATATTCCAGGCCTATGATCATAAACAGAACATTCCCCATTTTTATTAAACTCAGTACAAGAAGTATATGATTTGTTTCCAACGATAATCTTTTTTGTCTTCCCAGTTTCGATTATTTCCACAGCAGTAAAGAAGCTTGTCTTGAATATTGCAATTTTTACAGCAGTCCATTTATCCCTTTTTTGAATTAAATAGGGATTTAAACCTTTCTGAGAAATCCTTAGCTTTTTATATCAAAACTTCTTAATTATAACATGAAAATAAGGGGGTTCACTCAGTCATTTAATGCACTGCTTCTCCTCTCAGTAATTGTCCTTTCAGTGTATCTTCTAAGTCTTGGACAAGAGAAGATAAGCACCATGGCTTTGGGAATCGGTTATTTCGGAATTTTCATTTTCACATTTCTTCTTGATGTTTCATTTCAAATCTTAAGCCCGGATATCTTCCTGATTTCAGGAATAATTGCTGGAATGAACTTTATTCATTTGACCACAATAGTAATCATAGCCAGCTGGATTTCCGGAATAGTGGCATATTATTTGGGAATTACTCACAGCAAGATCATGCTTGATTCTGTAATGAGCAGAAAACGTTCTAGAAAAGCGCTCGCATATTTCAAAAAATATGGGAAGTTTGGAATGGCGTTAATCGCCCTGACCCCCATCCCCTACCTCCCAATACTGGGGGGGATATTTAGGATGAAAATAAAAGATTTCATAATCTACGCACTCCTCATTAGAGCATTGCACTTCTTAATGATCGCTTACATTATTACAAGATTTGTGTGAGAAAAATCCCAGTAGGCGGAGTCGAACCGCCAACCTCTCGGTGACTGATTATCAGGTTTTTCGGCTGACCCTATCTCATAGTTATCCTGGATGGAATCTCAATAAGGCGTTATAAACTACAGCCGAGCGCACCACCATTGTGCTATACTGGGAATAGGTTTACTACCCAAATCTGTTTTTTAAATCTTCCCAAGACCTTTTTTTACGAGGATATGAATACCCCGGACTACCATACATCAAATGATATAGTCGAGAAAGATTATCTCTTGAAGATAAATAAAGAATAAATGTTCCACTCGTTTTTTCTTGATTGATGTTCCCGGAATCAACGCCAATCATTTTCAAAAGTCTCTTAAAATCTTTCAAGAATCTGATAGACCCTGAAGCAATTTTAACATGGGATTTTGCAATTGACCCATCGCCATCTATGACTCCTCTAACAAAGGCTGAAATAACTTTTTTATCATCATTAAAAAGATAAGATGGCACTCTTACAATCTTAGATTTTGCTCCAGAGGGTATCTTCATTTCATTAATCAAAAATTCTGCCACTTTTTTGAAGATATTCTGATTTCATAATTTGGTTTCTTGCTGAATCCAATATTATTTCTTATACTTATTCCAGGAGAATACTTAAATAATTTTTGAATTATGCTAGAGAGAATATCTCTTTCTTCTTCATAACTACTGTATATTAGAACCTTATACAATCCCGGGATTTTATCATAAACAATATGTCCATCAGTAATTATCAATCCTATCAAATATGAAAGATCTTTATTCAATCTCTTAGGGGTGATAGGAGTTTGAAGAGACTTAATCTCAAATCCTGCTTCTTGCATAGCATTATTCCAGCTCCCGAAATATTGTCTTGTTAGAGCATATAAATTGGAATTATCTCTCTTTGAGGGTCTCCTTTTTAGAATTATTTCTAATCTTTTTAGCTCTTTAATTATAGAATATTTATTCCATTTTCTACGTTGGGCCATATTTAACTAAGTCTAAGGATGTTTAATATGTCTTTTCTTAGGTTTCACGACGACAAAAATAAAAAATCAGAATTTCTAGAATTTCTCTACTTTCTGCTCTTCGGAAAGTATGAACACCTTATTAGAAAATGTTTCTTTTGCATTTGCAGACTTGTCAATAAACGTAACCAATGCTGGAGGAACTTCTAGCTTTCCAAAGATTGTGACTTTGCTGTATACTATGTAGGAGAACATTATTTCCTCTGCCCTGTCCATCGTAGGAAAATCCCATATCAAAGATCTCTTTCTTACCTCACTAGGCTCTAAGATTCCAAATCTTTCTGGAAGAAGCTCTGTGAATGCAGGCAATCTGTCTATAACCTTAAGATTAGAAACCGGTCCGCCCTTATTCTTAACAGTGATTATTATCTTTGATGCAAACAATCCGGACCTTGTCTTAACTCTTACTGCAGATTTCTTTATTTCTATCTGAGAGGTTGTAACTGCTCTGTATATTGCAAATGCAATTATTATAAGGAGAAGTATAAGGAATGGGACATAATAATTTATTTTAAGAACAGCAGTGAAGCTTTCCTTTGGATTTAATTCTTTCTCCCAAGAATAGACATAAACTGTTCCATCTTTGGTAACAGTTGGTTCTCCCTCAACAGATGTGAAAAGGCTTGTCCATATTGTCTTACTCATTTCTATTGTTGCTTTTGTTGGACTATTTCCATTGTTTGTCTTAGTTACTGAATATTCTTTGGAAAGAACATTTCCCAAAATGGCTTCAGATGAATCCATAGAAAATGAAGGACCCAGAATCAATTCTTTTTCCACAACCGCAGTTTCATCCCCAATTGTAAATTCAAAATTAATAGTATAAACTTTTGCATCTTTATCCAATGCATTTACATCCATTTCTATTCCTTGGACTTCTTTTGTAAGTTTTATGGGAAGCTCTTTTGAAAATAAATCAGAAGTTATCTTAAGGTATGCATCTTCAGTCAAATTGGTTTTTGCACTAATATTCAAAAATATCCGGCTATCATCCACCGTTATTGAAGGAAGCATGTCTATATTCACAAAATCTTTTATTGGAAGTATGGAAAGCACAAGCACGCTTCTTTTCAAAGGAGTAGTTTCTCCCCTCACGAAGTATTCTATTGCAGTATTCCCATAATTGTCCTCCTTGAATTCCTTACTTGGAGAAATGTTAAGGGCAACCCCTTTTCTGCTATTGGGATATATCATCCCAATTTCAGTAGGGCTAAAATCAAGAGGAAGGTAAGTATTAATATAATAGTAGTCCAATACTTCGGGATTTATCTCAAGATTATATGTGGCTGGAAATGAAAATTCTTTAAGAACAACAGGATTGATGGCAGAAGACTTTAATTCCATTTCTGCAGAAACCAGCGGCAGAAGCAAAAGCACAGCCGTGATTATTATCAAAAATCTTTTCATTTTTTCCCCCTTTTTGGATTTTCGGCATGCCCAAAAGATAAACTTCTAAGCATCCACGATTTCTTAGCGTCTTTATTGAATATGAATTTTAAGTATTATATATAAACTTTTCTGCTTGAAATTGATTTATTTTTTTCCAGCAAGATCAAGCAGTGCCTTTGTCTGATTTGACAAAGAATTTGCCTCGTCTTCCAATTGTCCTGAATATGAATCTATGGCGCTTGGAATAATGTACTTTTCATACAATCCTCTCAAAAATTTAACGAAGGCGGTATTCTCCCATCTGTTCTCATAATCTTTCTCCAGGAATGCTGTGAATTTAACTTCAAAATCTCCTTTGTTGACAGAGGTCTTTACTCCGTCCTTCACAACATCAGCATTTGCCATCCTGAATGTTCTTATGTCTACTTTTACTATAAATCTGAAATAGTCTGATATCTTCCTCTTAGCCAACCAATTAACTTCAATCTCTTTTTGGTCGCCTTTTGTCTTTTCCCCATAATTCTTCTCTTCAACAGAATATTCCAAATCGGAAAGAAGAGTATATATAAAACTGTAAATCTCCCTAAAATCAAAAAAGCCTGAATGCTTGACCTTCAACTCGGCTACTTTCTCCTTTTCTCCCATGATTAAAAATTTCTCCCCATCTTTATGCTTCTTTTTGTACTACCCTATTCAAGAAAACTTTGTTTAAATACTTTATTCTATATTGAGCCTTGCGTATTAATTAGGCTTTAATCTTGTTAAAATAAGATAATCTTGCTCGGTTATGTAAGATTATTCTTGCAGTCACTTGTACAAATTTGCTATGCGGTCTTGTTTTTCTAATTATTCCGAACATTCTCTTGAATGC
>JAHJTO010000007.1 GCA_018829845.1 Nanobdellota archaeon | reverse complement strand
TACTCCAAGGAATTACTTGACCTAAACTTTTGCAAATTATAGGTTCAAAAAACGCAAAAGTTCAGAGGATACCTAACATCGGCGAAGGCCATGTTAATTTTTAGGATTCATGCAACACAGCTTTTGTTGAATAAAGTATATAAACGGACTTTCGCCCATTAATTAAAGGCTAGTTAAAAGGGAAATCATGGAAAATAGAAATTCAAAAAAAAGGGCGAAAGCAGAGGAATATTGGTTTATAGATGCAGGAATCGAACACATCCAGGTTGTTCACTCAAAAGAAGGCACTCAAAAAAGAATTTTAATCAATAATAAAGATAAAGCAGAGAAACTTTTTTTTGAGCATGGAATTCTAGAGAAGTTAAAAGACAAAAACAGGAAGCTTTTGATCACAGGAAAAATGGCTAATATAATAAGAAAGACTCTTTCAAATGGCAAAATTATATCTCCTTCAGCCGCTTTATGGGAAGCTGCAAAAAAATATCTTAAAGAATATAACAAAAGTTATTTAAACAAAGCCAAAATTTATGGCATAATCGAACTTTCTGCGTCAGGATATGCCGCCATATGCATAGATGATAAAGGAAATCTTCTGAATGATTTGCTTGTTATAAATCCAAAATGTGGAGCCGGTTCTGGAATAAATATAAGCAGAATTCTTGAAAAGCTTGATATAAAGCGAGAAAAAGTTGATGAAATTCTTAAAGACTACTTGGGAGGCAAAGGGGAAGAAAAGAGAAAAGCAGTAACAATCAGAGCAGACAGATGTGGAGTATTCAGCTCCTCTGCTACAATATCGGATAAAAATCAGGGAATCCCCTTAGATTATGCTCTTGCCGTAACTCTAAAATCTGAAGTTATGAAATCATGCAAAAAAATGCTTCCCCATACTGACATTGTCCTTCTTACAGGAAGAGTTTTTATGTGGGAGTATGTAAGAAATTGCGCAGAAGATTATTTAAAAAGTATTGGCGTGAAAAAAGTATTTTACGATAAAAAGCAGCTTGCAAATATCGAAGGTATGAAATCATTAGTTAAAAGTTTAGGTTATGCAAATTTGAGGCAACAAGAGGAAAAAATTGCAAAACCAGAAATACTCTCCGAATATCCTTCTTTTATCGAATTAAAAAAGAAATACATGGAGAATATGCTTTTCAATAGGGTGGATGAAGGGGATATTATAGACATAAAAGACAAAGAACTCCAAAAAATTCCGGTAAATATCGGGATCGATGCAGGCTCAACAATGGCCAAAATAGTTATATGCGATGCAAGAAATGAGGATATATTAAAACTTGGTTTATGTGATAATCATGGAGATACCGTAGAAACAATAAAACGCCTCTTTTCAGGTCTCAAGTCCGAAGGGATAACCATGCTTAATGTACAGCATATAGGTTTGACAGGCAGCGGCAGATACCAGGTGCAAAAAGTCTTAAGCAAGGTGTTCCCAAAGCTTGAAGGCAGGATATTCACACAAGTAGAAAATTATGCACATGTGCATGGAGGCATTTCATATGCAAAAGAGCATATCCAAAAACTAAAAGAGCATTTTAAAGAGATAAATGAAGATTTTTGCGTACTTGTGGATATAGGTGGAGAAGACACCAAAGTTTCAATCATTGCACTAAAAAAAGAGGAACTGTTTGATAATGCCATGAACTTGAAGTGTTCTGCAGGAACAGGAAGCCTTATGGATACACTAAAATCTCTTTTTGACATAAAATCAATTCAGGAAGCATGCAATCTTGCATTTTCTGCAAAGAAAGGATATGAAATAAATGCTACTTGCGCGGTTTTTCTTATGGAAAATGCAAAAAAAATGCAGGCAGAAGGTTATCCTAAAGAGGAAATCTTGGCTTCATGTAATTATGCTATAGTAGAAAACATGGCAAGAACTTTATGGGGCAGAATAGATTTTCCACAGAATGCGGTAGTACTTCTTCATGGCCAGACAATGCAGAGCGATCCTTTACCTCTTGTAGTGACGCATAGAATACAACAAATATCAAAAATGCATTGTATTATTCCGCCATATCCTGGTTATCGCGCATGCATCGGGCTTGTGAAATCAATAAAAGATAGTGCTATAATTAATTCAGAGATTGAAATAGATGACTTGCTTAATATAAAGTCTAGCAAGAAAATCTTTTTCTGCAGAGGGGCTGCATGCGGAGATAGCAATTCCTGTTGTGCAAGAACAATGCTTGCGCTTGACACCAAAGAAGGAAAAATGTCTGTGATGCTTGGAGGTTGCACTGCAGTTAACAACCTCAACATGCAAAAAGGAGACGAAACACTTAAAATTGATTCTTATAAGGAAATATGGAAATTTATAGATTCAAAGCTGCCAAGAAGCAATGCAGAAAACAGGCTTGTAATACCAAGAAGCTTTGCTGTATCTGAACAATCCTATTTCTTAAGCAAAATATTCGAAAATTTAGGAATAAATGTTTATGTTGATAACATCAAAGAGCAAGATATATTGGACGGGCAGTCTAATTTTACGGTGGATGTGTGCGCACCCCTCATTGGAGCAACGGGCCAGTATGCAAGGCTTGCGGGCGAGCCCCACAGCATCATTCTCATCCCCCAGATAGATTTCCTTCCATCCGATGCAAGCCTTGGAAGGACATGCACTACCAATCAGGGAGGGGTGCTGATAGCGATGCATCATGCAAAAATAAAACATCCAGAAGCGAAATTTATTGTCCTTCCACTGAGTCTTAAAAAGTTTGATGCGGGGCATATCTCTGCGCAATTATATTGTTATCTGAAAGAGCTTTTTGATTTTTATAACCTGAAAGTTAGTAGGGAGGATTTTACCGCCGCGGTCAAAGCAGCAATTGAGGAAAATTTGAAATTGAAATCCGAAGTGGCCGAGAAGACAGCAGAGTACATAGATTATGCAATCAAAAATTCAAAAAATATCGCAATAGTCTGCGGAAGGGAATATATCTTGAATCCAGGAATATATGACAGCCATGTGGGAAAACTGCTTAAGGATAAGGGAATTGTGGCAATACCTTCTTATGCTGTTGAATCGGCTTTGAACAAGAAATATTCTCATTTATATTGGAGGAATCCCCATGATATAACAACTAAAATAGATGGAATAACAAACAAAAATCTGCATAAGGTAATAATCAACGAAAAGATGAGAGAGCTCATTGAGAAAATAGAAAAAGATTTGACAAACACATCAATTAACGTTGTGCAAGTATCCACCTTCAGATGCGGTCCGGATACTATGACTTTGCCTTTGGCAGAAGAGATAGCGAAAAAAAAGCCAAATCTGCTCATACAATCCGATGCTATGATAAAAGAATTGGCGCATTTGGAAAACAGGGTAAATACCTTTATTACACAAATAGAAAAAAAACTTCATGAAGAATATTCCAAAGAAGAATTCAAAATAAGTGTTATTAATAATTTTGAGTGTGAAAGTCTGAACAAAGACACAGATGTAGTTTATTTTCCTACGCTACATGAAAACAGAACAATAACTTCTGTGTTTAGGGGAGCAGGCATAACGGCTATTGACAACTATGAAGATGAATCCTACGATCTCAGAAAAAAAGTGATGCTTGGAAGAAAGCATGTAGGAGATTCTGTATGCGCCCCTTTTGCAGCAGCATATGCAGACATCCTTCTTGCTGTTGAAGATTTTATTGAAAGAAAAAAAAGAAATGACCCTCTTGTAAAAGACAAGATACGAATACTTATATTTGATAATAAAGGGACAGGGCCATGCAGACAAGGCCAATATTGCGAACTTCATAAGATGTTTTTGCACAAGAAGTTTGGCAGGACGAAAGATTCAGAAACTATCAAACTTATGGTAGCACATGAAAATAAAGGCTATAATGTGGGGATTGAAGAATGGGTTTTAATACAGTCTTTTCAGGGCTTAATTCTACAAGGCATATTACACTCGATTCTTTTGAAAGCAGGCCATGTATGCCGTTCTTGTAAAGAGTATGAAGAATTCATGTCAGATTATATGGGCCTGAAGAAAAATATTTTTAAGATAATGGAAGAATCTATCAAACCAGACCCATTAATGTTAAATATAACTAATAGTCTAGGAAAATCAAAGATTGCAGCCACCGCTGCTAAGTATTTCTGTTATGGCTTATATAATAATAATGGCTATAGAAAGCTTCTGAAAAATTTCTCATTGAAATGGCTCAATGCAGAAAAGCAAAAACATAAGCCTAAAATCAGCATACATATAGAAGGGGAAGCGTATATGCGCGCTGCTCAGGCTGAGGAGATATTCAAAGAGATTATAGATTCTCTTGGCTTTGGCTCATTTGAACTGACATATTCCCCTATTTGGTGCTATCTTGAACTTCTTCTTGAGCTTGGCCGTCTTAACATGGAGGAGGATATAATTCTATCAAAGGAGTTACTTGATGGCTGTAATGACAAAAAAGAAAAAGATAATTTAACTGGACAAATTAAAGATAGAAAGAAAAAAATCTTTCTTTTAACATTCCTGAAAAAAATACTTCGCAAGATTTTTATCAATCCTCTTTATTCAGCAGCAAAAATTGAAGCCCCCCATGATACTGCCAAGATACTTGAAAAAGCGAGAAAGCTTAATTATTATTTAAAGCCGCATGGTGAGCTGCTGCCTTATATTGGGGAAGCGATTGCAAGGGCTGAAGAAGGTGTAGATCTTTTCCTCAATGTGGCGCCAGAATCCTGCATGGTGAGCTCTATGAGCCAAGCGTTCACTGAACCAATAAAAAATCTTACGGGCAAAGATACAAGGATTCAAGATCTATTCAGCTTGAATGGGGAGGTGAACAGGGAGAAACTGCAGTTAGCATTGCTAAAGACTCTCGGCCCAGAAAGATTCTGTTCTATATAAGGAAATTTTATTTACCCAAATCATCTTGCGAGGCTGGAAACTGACGGAGATTTCAATCCCTGCAGATTTCTCCATATTTGCATAGTCTCAGATTAGAAGTAGTGTTTCTAGATTTCTCATTTTGCGATTCCAGGAAACAGGCCTGTGAAAGTCCCGGCGAGAAGACCGAGAAACAAAACAAGAAAAATTTCAATTAACATTTTAATTTATATTTTTATGATCCAATAACTTTATATCCTTTTAATGCTAAATGAAGTTATGGAATTTAAGGGGAGATATCCACAGGTTCTATTAAGCATCTTTTTGCTTTTTTGGTTAGCTTTAGCAATATCTCCAAAATATCTTGGAGTATGGGCCATAGAGAATTTCCTTTCAGCAATTGTTATTACCTTTTTAGTCGTGACTTATAAAAAATTCAAATTTTCTAATTTAAGTTATACATTAATCTTCATCTTTATGATTTTACATACGATTGGAGGCCATTATTCTTATTCCGAAATGCCTTTATTTGATTGGCTTGCGCAGGTCTTTGATTTGAGCAGGAATCATTATGACAGGGTAGTGCATTTTTTATTTGGAGCACTATTATTCATTCCGGCATATGAATTTATCTCTAAGAGATTAAAAGTAAAATATTTTTGGGGGTATTTTTCGGCATTTTTGTTTATAATTGCTTCAAAAAGCATATTTGAAGTAATTGAATTTTTATGGGTTTTAGTAACTCGAAGCGATATTATTGGGACCCATTATCTTGGGATGCAGGGAGATCAATGGGATGCTCAAAAAGATATTCTTTTAGGATCATTGGGGGCAGGAGTAACATGGTTTATTTTGTGGGTAAAACAAAAAAGAAACTCTTCAACAAAAAGAAAAAATGAAGTTATCCATTAAATCTGAAGTTGAACAAATAAAGAAGTTAGTTATCTTGATTATGGGGGTGCCTTTCTCCTTCTTGGCCTAGTATTCTTGTTTATTTCAGGTCCAAGAATTTTAATTTCCTTTTCTTTATATTGATTGTAACTCATTCATAACTCAAATGTAAGAATCAGCTTATTTTTTCACAAACTTAACGGCTCTTTGCCTGTACAAACGCCACATAGGATGCCCCCTGCCATCGCAATGAATATCTCTAAAAGCATATTATCCTAGCTTATCAGTCCTTAATTATATATTCCTGCTTTTCTGGCATTCTGATCACACAATTGACACCAATAATTCTTTACGCTGCTTTTTACAATTGCTCCCTCTTGATATTTTACAAATACCTTCAATTTTTCTTCAATTTCGGAATCATTCAGACCATTAACATCTCGAATTTTAAATGAATCCTCTCCGGAACTCTTTGCGATAAAATAATCTCCATTATTTTCAATATATCCCATTTCAGAACCCTGGGTTTGTCCAACGAAGTAAACATAATGGCTTTCTTGTTTCAATTCTGTTTTTTGAAGATAAGATAAAAGAATATCCTTAAAATCGATTGTGGAATAGAGCCCATCAATCTCTTGGTATTTTAAATTGCTATTTATAATCATTAAAGGAGTTTGATAATTCCAAAGTGATTTATCCATATATCCTTTCTCTCCATGGTCTGCCAGTATCACAATTGTTGTATCCTCCAAAAGATTATTTTGTTTCATATAATCATAAAGATTTAACAGATACTCATTGTAATACTCTGTTCGCGTTTTATGAAACTGCTCTTCATAGGAGGTTCCATGCCCATATATAAATTCTTGAACCATGAATAACCCATTAGGATTAGAATTATCGATTACATTTTTTACATCTTCTAGAATAATGTTATCCTCACAACCTTTCTCATACTCAAAATCTTCTGGGCAGAAAAAACCGGCAGAATCTGTTCCAGGTTGAATATAGGTTACATTTGTCCAATTATATATCCCCATTATCAATCCAGAGGCGTAAACTGATGCGACAGTATGTGTTTCATATCCTTGATTATTGAATAAATCAATAAGGTTATTCGTTCCTAAAACAAAACCATAATATTTATTCCAATCAGTCATATAACACTCAAAGGGGATGAAGTTAGAATTAAGCATTGTCCAAATAGCAGTCATGCTATCTTGGTTATTAGTGTAGTGATTTGTGAAAATATGAGTATTTGGCTTTACTATTTCAAAAAAATTCCTTTCTACTGGGATTTCATTCATCTCTTCTAAAAAAGTATTATATGAGGTCTGTTCCACTACAAACATCAAAACCCTTTGTCCCCTGGGAAGAGAATATTCTGAATAGTTCATTATCTGTTTATCAAAATCCCCTGAAGAGTATTTTGTTTGGGAGATGGTTGCTTTATCTAATGAGATTTTCATTCTTGGATCTTCTAAAACTCGTTCATGGACAGTATTGGCATAAATGTTTGAAATAGAATCAAATCTAAATAAAAAGAGAGTTATTGAAAGAATAACAATTATAATAAAAACTTTTTTCAAATGGGGTTCTATTTTGGCAAGTTTATTCAAATCAATAAAAGAAACTGCAAGAAGCAATACAATAATCGATGGGGCTAGAAGCAGATATTTTATTGGTATCATGCTTTTGAAGAAAAACCCTACAATCCCCATATTAAAATTAGAAAGAGAATATTTCATGATAAGAGAATCATCAAAGAAGAAAGAGTTCACTGAAAAGATGAATAGGTTCATAAAAAATAGTGCATAAAATGTGAGATATATCCCTATCCGGAAAGACTCTTTCCTTTCGATTATCTTTTTTTCTCCAATAAAAAGGAGGGAATACAAAAAGAGCAAGATTGTAAACTCCAACATTGAATTGAGGATTATGGCCAGATAATTTCCAGAAAAAAACAGTTTTAATATTACTAGAAATATCCCTGAAAAAAGTAGGAGCTTATAGGGATAGTGTTGTAATGTAAAAAATTGATTTTCAGCCATGCTCAGAAATCCTTCGAGATTTCTGGCATGCCAAAAACATTTGTGATTTTTGCCATATTTTAAGAAATCCTCAGTTAACTCTTAAATCTTTTGTTTGAGGCTTCCTCATCTTAAATAATGCCGCTTTCTTTCCAGAAACAAGAATATCAAATCTTCCTTCAATTTTAATCTTAAGCTTTTTTGCCAATTCAGGAGTGAGTTCCTTTTGTGAGGTAAGGATTACACATATCCCCCCCGGCCTAAGCACCCGGAGGAACTCCTTGAGCATCCTTTCATAAAATTCTTTAGAGTTTATTTTTTCATATATCCCCCAGGGGGGATCGGTGATAATCTTATCAATCGAATCAGATTTGATTCTTGAAAGATCAAGAGAGTTTGATGGATAAATTTCGATGCCTTTCCCCTTGGTCTTGCGTTTAAGGTCAAATATCTTTTTTCGATCGCTGTCTATCCCAATAATTTTATGATGGGGTATCTTTGATCTTTCAATTATAATTGAGCCATAGCCACAGAAGGGATCTATCACGATATCTGCCCTACCGGGTTCAGAAAGAAGGCACATTATACTTGAAATTTCCGGCCTTAGCTCCCCTTTTTGTAAGACTTTTTCATAGGCCCGATGTTTTGTGAGCCTCATCATAAAAATTCCAATATTTTCTCTTCTCTGCAAAAACCAAAATTCTATATCCGGGCCGCTTCTATCTACTTGAACTCCGTTCCTCATAATCTTACTTTCTAATTTATCAATAAATTTTTTGTCCGCTGAGATGAGCCGGTTTTCTTTGGAAGTAATTATTCTAAACGTTTTTCCTTGATTTGATTTTCCAATGGTCGCAGAAATCTCATTCCCAATGCTTCGATCTTCAATACACTCTTTAATCATATCATCAATATCCCTTGGATCTTCAAATGTTTTGATAACCTCAAATGAATTATTAAAAAATCTGATATTCTTTATAGATTCGATATTTGCAGAGGTTTGATATAAAATTGCACCATCTAGAAGACGAGTTATTTTAACATCTCTTATGTTCTTTCTTAAAACTCCTGGAATAAACTCCTGAATTCCTGAGATGAAGGTCGAAAAATACATCCCCATTATATTATGTTCTCCATTTTGTTTATCTCAATTTCTAAACTTCCGTAGTATTCATTAACCTTTCCAATGATTTCATATCTCCCTTTATCTAAATCAAGGTTTTCATAGCTAAATGCGTAAATATCTGAAGAATCGTCTTTTATTGTGAATGAAGTGATCTTTGAATGTTTAATATTGGAAATATTCCCTATCACCTTTACATATTCCCCCACCATTCCACGGTCTATCTCCACAATCATCATTTCTTTTGGTTCAAGATTACTTGAAAGGAAAATTATTGCAATTATCCCTATTATGGCAGTTATGATTGCAATGGATTGTAAACGCGACATGCTAAAAAACTCCCGTTTTTGGCATGTTCCGAAATCTTTGATTTCTAGACATATGTTTTAAATTATAATCAAATATAAAAACGCTTTTATCAAGATAAAAGGATGTCAATAGTCTCATTTTTGTTTGGAAGAAAATCTAAAAAACAGATATCTTCAAAACTCCGATTATACTCTGTTAGAAAGGTCAATGATAAATCTATATTTAAGATAGAAAAAAGACAGTCATTCTACAAACAATTTAGAGAGGTTCTAAAGACCCTTGGATTTTCCGATATAGACTCTTGGCATTATGATCCCGCATTTAATAAGGAATTCCCAATAAAAAAACTCAACAATTTTGTTGATACATTCAAAGGAAAGGTCTGTGAAATTGATGTAGTTTTTACAAATAATCAAATAATTATTCTTCTAAGAAGTTCAGATGCAGTAAGAAAAAGATTTGTTGATCAAATTATGACTTTCTGTGAATGGGTTGAAAATAAAAAGAAGATCCGGCCTCTGAGAAAAAATTTCTAATAATTTTGGGTTAGTTTTATAAATCCACCATATGTCGCCTCATTATGTACTTTCATCTCATAAATACCATTAACTGTAACTCTGAATGCAGATATTGCTATAAGAAAAGCATGGACGATTTTGGGAATGATCTTAATGATAGATTCAAGTTTGAGATGGTTCCAGAAAAAGCCTCATATTCTGTTGACCAACTTAAAAAATTTTTGAATAGATCAAAAGAAAGACATACTCTGACTTTCTATGGTGGTGAGCCTCTTCTAAATATTGAATGGATGAAGAGGGTTATGGATAATGTTGATGCCAGATTTATGATTCAGACAAATGGAAAGCTTTTGGACAAGCTAGATAGCAGATATACAAATAAATTTGAAGTCATACTTGTTTCAATAGATGGACCAAAAGAAATAACTGATGCTAATAGGGGCGCGGGAACGTATGATAAGGTCCTGTCAAATATTCAACATATAAGAAAAAATGGATTCAAAAATGAACTTATTGCAAGAATGGTTGTTGATGAAACTTCTGTAAACCTTGTGGAGAATATCAAACATCTTTTATCAATAGGATTCAACTCAGTGCATTGGCAGATTGATGCAGGGTTCTATTGCAGTGATTATGAAAAAAGAGATTTCAAGAAGTTTTCTGAGCAATATAATCAAGAAATAAAAAAACTGGCAGATCTTTGGATCGAAAACATAAAAGCCGGAAAAGTCCTAAAGATTTATCCTTTCCTGGGGATTTTTGAGTCTCTATATTATAATAAGAAAGAGAATCTAAGATGTGGGAGTGGATATGCTAATTATACTATTACTACAAATGGGAAAATTTCTGTTTGTCCAATAATGTATAATGCTTCATTTTTCTATTTGGGGGATATAATCAAAAATAATCCGGATGAGCTAAGGCAAACATATGTTGATGGATTCTGCGAAAACTGTGATATTCTTGATTTATGTGGTGGAAGGTGCCTTTATGCAAACAAGGCACGGCTTTGGCCAGAGGAAGGACAAAACCTCATATGCGGGACAGTAAGGAATCTTATCGAAACAATAAGAGAGAAGCTTCCAGAGATAAAAGAGTTAATTGCAAATGGAATTGTTCGAGAGAAAGATTTTTTCTATGAAAAGTATAATGGGGCAGAGATAATTCCATAAAAAGGTTTAAATTGGTGTTCTATCCTCTATATTTATGGTTAAGAAAGAGATGTCTGTTGAAGAAAGGCTTGAGCTGATAAAGAGAAATGTTGCAGAAATAATCTCAGAAGAAGATCTGATTACTGTCTTGAAAACAAAGAAGAAGCCATCAGTCTACTGTGGCTACGAGCCTTCTGGACCGATGCATCTGGGTCATTTTGTAACTATCACAAAGCTAATGGATTTTGAAAAGGCCGGTTTTGATGTAAAGATTCTTCTTGCAGATGTGCATGCAATGCTAAATCGAAAGGGAAATGAAGAGGTGATAAAAAAAGAGGTGGAGAACTGGAGAAAAACAATCAAAGCCATAGGATTCAGGGCAAAAGTTGTTCTGGGATCAGATTTTCAATTCAAGGAAGAGTATCAAATGGATGTTATGCGTCTTTCTCAGAATTCCACAATAAATCGCGGATTAAGAAGCATGCAGGAAATCGCTAGAGATGTGGAGCATGCGACAATATCTCAATTATGGTATCCTCTTATGCAGGTAGCAGACATAAAGCATCTAGGTGTGGATGTGGCTGAAGGAGGATTGGAACAGAGAAAGGTGCATATGATTGGAAAAGATATGAAAGATGTTTTGGATTACAACTTTATTGCAGTTCATACCCCCCTGATAACTTCTCTTAAAGGGCCGGGAGAGAAAATGTCAAAATCTCTCCCTGGATCCGGAATTTCAGTCACAGACTCCTATGATGAAATTAAAAAGACAATAAACGGAGCATACTGTCCAGAGAAATTTGTGCAAGACAACCCAGTTCTGCAAATTGCCAAGCTAATAATCTTTCCAAGAATAAAAACCTTTGAAATAAAACGCCCAGATAAATTTGGTGGAAATATCTCAATAGCTACCTACGAAGAACTCGAACGAATATACTCTGAAAGCAAACTCCATCCATTAGATCTGAAAAATGCAGTCACAGGATATCTTGAGGAGATTATCGTTCCAATAAGAGAGAATTGGAAATAGTCTCTACTTTGTATCTTTCTTCTAAAAAAAATAAAAAAAGAAATAGGATGCCCATTTTTCTGGGCATTAAATAAAAGATAAATTAATTTTTAAGGAATTACTTTTTATAATTTCTCATAAGCTTGCCTATACCTACTGCTAAGACTGCTAATGAGATGATCCACATTACCCATGCATCAGTTAATGCGAATAACTTAAACTGAGCAAGCACCATTAGCAAACCGATTATAGTTACGAGCCAAGCGGTTAACTTTGCCATTTAAACCTCCTTTCAAACAGTTTTTAGATGTTAATAATACTTGTTCTGGGAAGAATATAAACCTTCTCCCTTTATGGCTATTTTCCATTAACTACTCAAAAAGTGAAGAACTATCCCCTGAATTGATTAAGATCTATTTTTGGAATTTCTTTTGGAGCATTCATTTCCTTTCTCCAGTTATTTATCAACTCAAATGCTGTGAAGTCTGGAATCTTAAGCATATCTCTCATATAAGCAAGGATTTCTGATTCTGTTTCTTCTCCTTTCTTGAATTTCTGTTCTAATTCTTCACATGTTAAAAGAACTATCGGTTTTTCTGCAGCTAGCTGCCATTCTGTTTTTGTTCCACAATTTGGACAGAATTTTTCAATCCCTTCTAGTTTATTATGGCATCCAGTGCATCTTTTCTCTTCAACCTTCTTTTCAATAATTGCTCTGTACCCCATTTTTCCACCAGATACAAGCCTTGAGAAAGCATCTACTACCTGATCATTCTCCTGATATTTTCTTAAATCTCTGCATCCACCTGATGTAAATGTCATTTAACCTTAAACCTCTTTTTGATAGAAACATAAAAAGTTTCTAATCATAAACTAAAAAGAAAAATTTGCTTTAAATTCTTTTTGCTAAATTGCCGCTATAATCTTCTTTTCTAACTACCATTTAAGATAAAGCTCTACAATGTCTTTATCCTTAAGAATATGTGAAATTCCCACAATCTGCCCATTAAACTTGGCAGAGTTTCCCCAAATCTTCGCCTTAAGAAATCTTTCAGAATAATCTTTTCTTATTTTTTCAGCCATTTTTTTTATAGTTGAATCCTTTCTTACAATCATGGGGCGTTCAGAAGGTTTTTTCCCCGGCTCTTTAGTATACACTCTTATAAGCTGGATGCTTTCAAATATTTTCTGTTTCAAAATATCCAACCCTTGTCCGGTCTTGGAAGAGACCTTTATTACAGGGAGTTTTTCAAATTTCTTGAGTTCTTCTTGAGAGATGGAATCTATCTTATTTAATATGAATGTTTTCCCAGTCATCATATTTTCTTTTTTGAAAAAATTATTTAGAGTGATGAGCTGATCAAGAGAAGTCACTACAACCACTATAAAGTCTGAAGCTCTTGCAATACCAAGTACCTCTTTATCATCAATTCTTGCAGGAAGATCCACTACTTGGACCTTCAATCCTTCAAGATCAAGCGTTCCTATCTCTGGCTGATTTGTAGTATATGGGATTTCAGAAATTCGTGGTTTTGCATTTGTCAATTTTGAAAGAAGGGTGCTTTTTCCAGACTGCGGAAAACCAAATAATGTAACCTGGGCATCTCCCTCTTTCTTTACACCCACTGATTTTCCCTTTTTCTTTGCCTTTTCCTTTTCAGACTCTCTTTTTAGCTTGACAAGTCTTTTATTCAATTCTGCACGAAGATTCTCACTTCCTTTATGCTTGGGGGATGCAGAAATCATTTTCTGAAGTTTCTCTATCTTATCTTCAGTGGTTTTTGCATTAAGAAAATCCTCTTCAGCTTTTTGATAAAAAAAATCTGCATTGATTGGCATAATCCATATAGAAATAATTCAAATTTAAACTTTTACCTTAAGCAACAACCGCTGCAAATCTTCTTTCCGCATTTGCATAAGCAGCAAATGCACCCCTTGTATCTACTTTGTCTATTAATTCGATATTCATCTTGAATTCTTCAAAAGTCCTTTTACATAAATTCTTGAAAATGTTGCAATTGGAATACCCAAATAACTCTTCTCCTTCTTTAGGTTCACAACCTTCTAGCATCTTTCTGAATCTGCCACAATTTCCTGTCAACCATCTATATGCTTCCTGCTTGTCATAATTCCCAGACTCTTGAAATTTGTTATACAAATGGAATATGACTAGTCCTCTTTGCTCGATGCATTTGAAATCATTCAAAGAATCTCTATCTTTTGGAAGGATGTGGTAAATATTATTTCCTTCTTGGACCTCCAGGGTCTTTTCAACCCCCCTTAATGTTAATCCACTTTTTTCTACAATTTGTTCCAAAAATCTTTGATGATGTCCATACTCCATAGAATTTGCAATAGCCCTTGCAGGCCCTATATCTCCATTAGCAATAACCGAATCAAGCCATTTTTGCTCATTTATCAAATCTTGTAATCCCCCAACATAAATTTTTATTTGAGAATTGTTCCTTTTATTATTGATAAAACTTCTGACCTCTCCTTTTATGTCCCCTTGGCCTACAGGAATTTTTATTCGATCATATGAATCAAATTCAATCAAATCTCTCATTTTTTACTTGCTTTATTTCTAGTGGCACATAAATTATTATTTGTCACTGAATAATAATATTTGTAATGATTTTAAGTATATAAATCTTCTTTAAAAGGGCCCGGGCAAAATGTTATAAATGCCCGATCATTTCACGAATCATGGCAAAAGGGGGGGGCAAGTTCTATAAAACAGTCTTACCAAATGGCATGACTCTCCTATTTGAAAGAAGAAATGTGCCAATAATCTCTACAATTGCCGCAACCAGATTTGGCGGGGCATATGAATCAGATAAAATTAAAGGAATCGCGCATTTCATAGAACATTCTGTTTTTGAAACTACAAAAAGAACATCCAAGGAAATAAATCTCGAGATAGAAAAGAAAGGCGGAGAGTGGAATGCATTTACTTCTGAAGAGGAAACTGCTTTCTGGGTGAAAATGGATTCAAAACATTTTGACCTTTCTATGGATATAATCTCTGATATTATGTTTCATCCCGCATTTACAGATAAGAATTTCAAAAAAGAAAAAGGCATAATTCTTCAGGAAATAAAAATGTATCATGATCTTCCAAATTATCATGTTCTTGATCGGTTGAAGGATACACTTTATCAAAAACCATTTGCAATTCCAATAATTGGTACAGAAAAGATCATATCAACAGTTCCAAAGCAGACCCTGGCGGATTATCATAATAAATATTACACTCCGTCAAATATGGTTCTCTCGGTTTCTGGAAAGGCAGAATTTGAAGAAGTGAAAGATCTTGCTAAGAAGTATTTTCAAAAGAAATCTCCACAGAATAAATTTGATGTCCCATTTAAAATAATTCCATTAAATTCTACAAATAATGTTGTTGAAAAAAGAAAAAATCTTGATCAGGCTCATCTTGCTATGGGATTTATTATTCCATCAAGAACTGAAAAGGGAAGATATTCTTCTGAAATCCTGAATGCTTCACTGGGTGTTGGAATGTCTTCTCCCCTTGTTCAAGAGATAAGGGAAAAAAGAGGGCTTGCATATTCTGTAAAAAGTGATCTGGATCAAGGAAATAATTTTGGATACTGTTATGTTTATGCAGGAATAAGAAAGGATGCTGTCAATGATGTAAAAGAAATAATTCTGAGAGAAATAAAAAAACTTTCTAATCTCCAAAAAAGAGATTTTGAAGAAACAAAGGAACAGCTCATAGGCCGATATTATCTTGATATGGAAAACAGCATGAAGACTGCTCAAAATTTAATGTATGAGGAACTGACTGGCGGTGCAGAAGAGTATTACAAATATCCTGAAAGAATTTCTTCAGTGAAACTTGCTGATGTCCGGAAGCTTGCAAAGATAAAACATTATGGATATGTTGCGGTGGTGCCAGAATGAAAAGTACCGCCCCACAGATGGTTGCTGTCTCCGGACCACTTGTAACAAAACAGAAGAAGGTAAGAAATATTAAAATAAAAAAAGGAATAAAGCTACTTATTTTCTCAGATTTTTTAATTTATTTCGGGGTGGGATTAACATCTCCAATCTTGGCAGTTTTCATAAAAGACGGATTAAATAGCACCATTGCAATGGCAGGCCTTGCTGCAACATTCTTTCTGATAATCAGATCTGTTTCACAGCTAGTATTTTCTAGAATATTTAATCCAGAAGATAGGATAAAAATGATTCTTGGGGGAGCAGTTTTAATTGTCCTTACTCCCTTTATCTATGCATTTTCAACAAATATTCAGACATTGTTCTTAGCTCAAGTGATACATGGGCTGGGGGCCGGATTGGCTGCTCCTGCATGGATGTCCTTGTTTATTCTGAATGTAAACAAAAAGACAGCCGGATTTGAATGGGCATTATACTCTACCATCATTGGGATTGGGATGGGCCTTGCAGCATATCTTGGCGGAGGGTTAGTGGGAATATGGGGGTTTAAGCCAGTGTTCTTGATAAGCGGATTACTCGCAATTCTTGGAATGCTTGTGCTTTTCAAAGTTACAAAAGAAAAAATGAAATAACAAAAAATGGCAAGATGTTTCATAGCAATAGCTTTTCCAGAAGAAATCAAAAAAGAGATAATAAAAATTCAAAAACAATTGCCAGAGTTCAAGGGAAAATTGACCGAAAAGGAAAACCTGCACTTAACATTAAAATTTTTTGGAGAAATTTCTGATGAAAAATTGATAGAAGTAAAAAAAACATTAAAAAAATTCAAATTTAAAAAATTCAGAGCAAAACTTGGAGATTTAGGGCTTTTTTGCGAATCCTTTATCAGGATTTTGTGGATCAAACTTGAAAATTGCGATGAATTACAAAAAGAAATTGACAATTCTCTTAAAGATTTATTCAAAAAAGAAAAGAGATTCATGAGTCATCTTACAATTGGCAGAGTCAAATCAATAAGAGATAAAAAATTGTTTATTAATTGTATGAAAAAGATAAACGTGAAACCCTTAGAATTTGAAGTAAATGAAATTCATTTTAAAGAATCTAATCTCACTCCAAATGGCCCAATATATTCCGATATTCTCAAAATAAAATTAACTTAATATTTCTTGTCTAATAATGCTTTGACATTTGCAGCTTTCTTCTTCCCGAGCTTTTCAACTTCCTCTAATTCCTTAATCGAGGCATTGACAAATGCAGAGATGGTTTTGAAATGTTTCAGGATATTCTTTGCAGTAGAGGGCCCTATTCCCGGGAATCCTTCAATTATCATCTGTTGCTGTTCTTTCATATTGAATGCTCTTCTTTTTATTTTAAATGAAAATTCCTTTTTCCCTTTCTCTTCTTTTTTTGCAAGAAGATAGAGATAGGATGCTGAGTCTTGATAATCTTTTGAAAATATTATGGGGATTTGAAAATATGTGGTTATGGAAAGAAGCATTCCCTTAATTGCATTCTCATTTAGATTTGGGTGCCCAAGGGGTTTGTAGATGTCCTGTTCTTCAGTTCCCTCAATTAGCAAAAGAGGCTTTTTGAAGTTCTTTTTCAAATCATCTAACTGGAAAATAAGGCGTTTGTTTAACATGCTGGATACAAAATCACCTATGGTCTTTCGTTCAACAGCAATTTCTTCACTTATGATATAATCTGCCAGAAGAAGCTGTCTGAATTCTATCTCTACTCCAAGACTTACCAACTCTGAAGCAACAAGGGAGTTCTTTTCCCTATGGTCGATAATTATTTTCATGGGTGTTCTAGGGATACCTCACTTTTAATGTTTATGAACTATGAATATTCATAGGAGCATGCATATCTCTAATAAAACAGCATTATCTATTTAAATCAAATTTCGGGATATTTTTCATCATGGAGTCAAAAAGGCCATCAAAATTAGGATATTATCTTAATATTGCCAAGGAGGTTGCTCAAAGAGGAACATGCCTAAGAAGAAATTATGGGGCAATAATTGTAAAGGATGATTCAATTGTAAGTACCGGATATACCGGGGCCCCAAGGGGCACTCCAAATTGTTTGGATTTAAAAAAATGTTTTAGACAGGAACAGAATATACCTTCTGGAAAAAATTATGAGCTTTGCAGATCAGTGCATGCAGAAATGAATGCCATAGTAAATGCAGCAAGGAGCGGAAATGCAATCATGGGGGGGGCAATGTTTGTTTCTCAATCTCAACCTTCAGATGTAAAACCAAGACCATGCAAACTCTGCAGAAGAATGATAATAAATGCCGGGATAAAAAAAGTTTTTACTTCAGATGGAAATAAAATAATTCTTCATGATGTTGAAAAGTGGATAGAAGGAAACAAAAAAGACCCATTTAAGGAACTATTGACTGACGGATATTGAAATCCCTTAAACTCTTTTGCTTTTTCTCAGCATTATCAAAATCATTTTGAATATCTTTGATAACTTTTTTCATTTTCTTTTCTTTGCTATGGGCGGCCCAATGGTATGTTTCATCCCTTGTGCCCTTTGTCATCAGAGTTATCAACTTTCCCGGCTTAAGTCTTGCAGTTCTTCCTGCTCTTTGTATTTTTCTTATTGCCGATGGAATAGGTTCATAGAAAATAACAACATTTACTTCTGGGAGGTCAAGACCCTCTTCTCCAATGCTTGTTGAAGTCAGAACATTAATTTCTCCGTTTTTAAAATTTTCAATTATTTGTCTTTGTTCTTTTTGGCTCAATCCGATATTGTCCTTTTTTAATTGACCCACAAATAGGCTGGCTTTCAATCCCGTAATTTTATTTATTTCATTGCTTATGAGGGAGGCCATGTTTCTATAGTGGCTGAAGATTATGAATCTAGATTTTGGATTTGATAAAATCTCAGATTGCATTATCTCTCTGAGTTTTGCAAATTTAGGGTGTTCCATCTTCCCACCAAGATTTATGGTCTCAGTGTATGCCTTTCCAAAAAGAGGATTCTTCACTATTTGTTTTACCGCATTGCTTTGATTGTTATTTGCTTGTTCAAAAAGATTCTGAAAATATTTTTTTAGAGGAGTTATGCCCTGGGTTTCAACCAATTCAAGTGCATGACTCAGTTTTATTGCTTGGGCACAGATAGACAGGCCTTTTAACGTATTAAAATGGGCATTTCCAGCGGATGCCATTCTTCCGAGTTTGAATTGAAGCATCAGAAGATTCTTTTTGGAAGATGGCCCATATAACAATCGTCTATTTTTCAATTCTTGAATTTTCTGTTCATACAGCTCATTCAAAAGAGTTCTTATTGTTTGAAGTTCTGGAGGAAAATCAATTTCAATCATTTCCACCTTCAATTCTTGAAGATGGGGTTGAACATCGGGGCTTTCCCGGTCCCTTGATTCAATTTTTTCAATACCCAGGCTATCACAAATATTCTTTATGGATTGATGGTCACTTCCGGGAGAGGCAGTCATCCCTATGATCCTTGGATTCTTTGAAGTTTTAATATACTCTTTTGCGATATAGACATAGTCATAATTCTTTGTGCATCTGTGGGCCTCATCCTCAACAAGGAGAGAAACTTCGGAAAGATCTATTCTTCTTTTTTTGAGATCATTGGCAATGCATTGGGGGGTTGAGAATATAATGTCTGCTTTTGGCCACATCTTTTTTCTTTTGGCAGCATTCATCTTTCCGGTAAACATTTGAATTTCAGCATATAGCTCTGGGAGATGTTCTTTAAAATAATCAAAATGTTGTTCAACCAGGGGCTTTGTCGGAGCAAGGAAAAGAATTTTACTTCCAGGAAAACTTTCTATCCTTTGTTTTGTAAGGAGAAATGCAATAAGGGTTTTTCCTGTTCCCGTTGGAAGAACTACAAGGGTGTTAAAATCCTTTGCAGTCTCAAAGATCTTCTCTTGATAATCTCGGGGGACGGCTTCCATAGTAACTATTTTAAACATGGGGCCTTTTAAAAAACTATGATACTCTTATTGCTTGGTTTGATTGATGTATTTTCTGCAGTGCTTCTCGGATTGATGTTTTTTCATATTATCTTAAAGACACTCATAATTATTTTTGGGATAATCCTCTTAATAAAGGGACTGATTTTCATGAAATCTCTGGCAAGTATTTTGGATATATTTGCGGGAGCAATGCTCATTATGGGGCTTTTCTTTTCAATTCCCCCAATCCTATTTTGGATAGCCGCAATATTGCTAATTCAAAAGGGGATCTTTAGTTTCTTCTGAATGTAGGAAAACCGAGATTTCTAATGAACAGAATTAGGCTTCAAATGAGAAAAAGTAAGCGACCATTATGGCAAGGGCAATAATCACTGCTGAAATTATTGTTGGCCAAAGCCCTGCAACTTCAAATAATATTATAAGTGCAAGCACAAATGAGAATGAAAACAGCCAAAGAAGCCTTGACCCAAAAAATACTTTTGTTCCATCAAGGGTTGAGAATGGAATAAGGCTGAAGAATGCAAAGTAAATATTTAGCATTGCAAATTCATTGAATCCAAAAAGGAATGAAAAAAATGCAATTACCATATTTGCAATTGATCCGCTCAGAGCAATTATTGCTAATTGATATTCTGTGATTTTTGAGAAGGGTTTTATTTTATGTGGAAGCGGGGATGCTTCGAATGTTATGAGTGTCATAAATTTGAAATATCCAAAAGATATGAACAGTGCTGAGAGTGGAATTAGAAGCCCCGTGGGAATAGGGGTTTTGAAATATCTGCTTTGAGGAAACCAGAATCTTTCCATCTTCCAAATTGAAGTTTCAGTATCCGAATCAAAAACCGTCGCGCAGATTTTCTGTCCCAAAACATGCACTCCGACTATTGCAAGACCCATTCCAGAAAAAATGAGCCAGTTAATCCATGTGAATTTTGTGAATGATTCGATGTAACCTAAAATTATTGCTGCAAGGAATATTGATAGAACCTCTTTTTTTGTTATCATTCTACCTTTTGAAGTTTATTCGTTTTTAAAAATGCTTTGAAATCTTTGATTTTAACCATTCTCAGAAGGTGGAACTTTCTGGAATGTTTTCCAATTATTGCTTTTCTGAGGAGAAAAGTATATAAAGGAGATTTAGGGAATATTATATTATCTTACAAAAGAAGGTAAAAAAATGTTAAAGATAAGAAGACTTAAAGGAACAATCGGAGCAAAGGTTTTTACTGATGCCGGCGACTATTTTGGAGAAATAGAAGAAGTTAATCTTATGAATAATAAGGTTGATGGCTGGAGAGTCAGAGTTGCAAGAGATTCAAACTTGGCACCTTTCTTGGGAGGGGCAAAAGGCCTTATAATCCCACACCAATTCGTCAAAGCAATGGGAGATGTTGTTGTGGTAAGCAAGGCAGCCGTTCCATCCAAAGAAGAAGATGATATGGCTGAAGGACCTGCATCAAGCTCTGTTTCAATGGAATGAAGGGAATTAATTTCTTTCATACCATCAATTCCATGAGGAATTTTAAGCATAACTAAAAAGGAGTAAAATGGCACTTGAAATTGGCCTATTAGGAAATGAGTTCTTCACAAATGTAATTCTGCCATTCATCTTGGTTTTCACAGTTGTGTTTGCGATTCTGGAAAAGGTTAAGGTCCTTGGAGAAAAGAAAGACATACATGCAATAGTTGCATTAGTTATTTCACTTATTGCAGTGGGTGTCCCAGCAGCCGTAGGAACTTTACAAAGCTTCATTCCTCTTATTGCAGTTGTATTAATAATACTCTTTGCCTGGATGCTTGTATTCGGATTTGCTGGAAAAAGTGTGGAAGCAAAATGGTCTGAAGGTCTGAAAAAATTCTTTATGATATTCTTGGGGGTAGTACTTCTTGCAACAGCAGTATGGGCTGTAACCTCTTCAACAGGAATACTCGATAAAATAAATCTAGATCAAGTACTCTCTGCTCAAATAACTCAGATGATTTTGTTCGTTGGAGCAATAGTGGCCATAATTGCAATTGCCGTTTCTGGCGGCGGTGAAGAGAAACCAGGACATAAAGATAAATAATAAAATAAGGAGAAAAAGAAACAATGGCATACTTTGGTGGAATGATGGATTTTAGGACCATGGCTATGCAATGGTCCAGCATAGGCATGTTTGATATGATTCTTCCAATGCTTCTTATATTCATTATAATATATTCTGTTCTTCAAAGAACAAAAGTTCTTACTGGAAAAAAAGAAATTGATGCAATTGCTGCCTTGATAATCAGCTTCTTTACAATAGGCAATCCAGAAGTTTCTGCATTCTTCCTTCCTTTATTTTCAAATGTGGGGTTGGGGATTGCGATCCTCGTTGCTTTCCTTTTAATCGTGGGGCTAGTTTCGGGAAGACCTGGGAAGAGTTTTCAAAGCATAACCCTTTGGGGCGGAATAATCATTTTCCTTTGGGTGATGTCTAGAGCCGCAGATTATTTTGCAGGATATAACATGATTTTCTCAAGCACCTGGTGGTATAACAATTCTTACTGGCTTATTCCGATCATTTTCATTTTGATAGTTATAGGGGCAGTAACTTCAACTCCTGCTGCAGATGAAGCAGAACATGCAAAAAGGATCCATCTTCCATTCTCAAAATATTTCACTGAAGAGGAAATTAAGTAGATTCTAATAAAATTTAAAAGCGCTCTTATGTTCATATATCAATGGCAAATCTTGTTTTAGCATATGTCATGCCCCTTCTGGCATATCTTTTCATATTCACATTAGTTTATGCTCTTCTTGCAAAGACAAGGGTTTTGGGAGACAATAAATATGTCCATTTCACCCTGAGCATTGTTGTTGCTGTAATATTCATTCTTAGCCCAATGGCAACAAAGTTCACAGCCCTCACAATTCCATGGGTGGCGATATTCATATTCATGGTTTTTTTCATACTTTTAACAATTACATTTGTAAGGGGAAAGATAGATGATATTGTAAAAAGCCCATTGATTGCAATAATCATTTCAATCATAATTTTAATCATATTCATAATCTCTGCAATAAATGTATTCGGGCCCCTTGTCAGCCAAGGATATTTCTCAACAGAAGGACAAGCAGCTTTTGATTTCTTCACAAACCCCCAATTCTATGGGTTGGTGGTTCTTTTGATAATTGCAGGAATAGTGTCATGGACAGTTACTAAGAAATAGATTTTCTAAATTTATGGGATCAAGCTTTCTTGACAATTTTTTTTGCAACAGCGGCAGAAGCAGGAGTTTTTCTTTTTATCTCTTCGGTTATTTTTGAAAGGGCCTTGACATTTTCAACAAGAGGATTCAAGATTTTTCCAAAAGCATTTTCTAGAGAACCAATTTCAGATCCAAGATCTTTGATATCTCTTCCATATTCCTGGACCTTTGAAAGCAGGGCAGCCTGAAGCCTGTCAAATGACACTTCAAGCCTTTTCAATCTTTCATCAATACTATCAATTCTTTTTTCAGCATAATTTTTCCATTCAATTACATCAGAGATTTTACCTTTTATCTCAAGCCATTTTTCATTTACAATCTCTTCTGCTATCTCTTCAATGGCTTCAGTATCTATTTTTTGTGGAGCAACATCTGATTGAGGGTAGGTGGGATATGAGGGATAAGTGTAGGGATAAGGATATGCCTGCTCTTCTAAACTGGCAGGTTTTGTTTGAGAAGACATTTGAGGAGGAACTGCTGTTGGCCTTGGAATTTGTGCAGATGGTCGGGGGATTTGACTTTGGGCTTGAACAGGAGGCATTGGAGGAGGCAGAGGAGCCATTGGCTGTTGAACTACGGGTTGCTGATTTTGTGGGGGTTGTTGAATTCCAGCAGGAGCAATCTCTTGTTTTATCTTAGCTTGATTGAGTGCATCAGATATTTGAACAGGAGAAAATCCCTCATCTGTCAGTCTTCTGATTATCTCTGCATCATTCATTCCTGCATTCGTCATCTTCAGAACATCTTCTACGGGAGTCTCATCCACCATGGTTTTTATTAATATACTACAGAAAATGGATATTTAAAATGTTTTGTTTTATCGATGAGCCCTATCATTTTTTGATTGCTTCAGAAATCATCTTTTTTACTTCATCTTCTTTTACAAATTTGAGTGGTTCCCAGATCTTCATATATCGATCTAGAACTTTCAATTCTTCTTTTCTTGCAAAATTGGAAGATTCATGAATTATGTGATTCACCCCTTCCTTGAGCCTATCAAAATCATTTCTCAATTCTCTCAGTCCATCCTTGAGGATTGCCATCTCTTTCATAATGCGTTCCTCCTGTTTTAGAAATGATTGACCCAAAAGAAGGGTTTTCTCATTCAAAAGAGAATTTTTTTCATCAAGATCTTTCAGTTTAGTGTTCAGATCTGTTAGTATCTCCACCGCACTATTGTTTTCTTCTATTGCCATATCTCTCTTTTTAATACCTCTTCTCAAACAGCGAAAGGTATTTGAATTATTTAAACCTTGTTGGATCATAAGAAGAAAAAAGAGGAGAGAGAATGCTATTCAAACAAGGTACAAAATTATATGATTATGAGGTTCAGAGAGAGTCTGGACAGGATGTGATGTACATCAATTATGTGGGCTTTCCAAAGGTTCCATCTCTTGCGGATTCAAGCCTTGTAATGGCAAGGACTGTTGACAGTTTGATTGAAAGTCCAAGGGTAAGCAAGATAGTTTTTGTGCAACAAAAAAATTATGTTTATACTTTCTCCCAAATATCATTACTATTGGAAATCTCTAATCTTTACAATTATCTTGTAAAACAGGAAAAGATTCTTTCATCTAAAAAGCTAGCACCATTTCAATCATGCACAAAATGTCTTCCAGACCATTATAATTCCATAAGGTGGCTTGTTCTCACTCTTCTTAAGCAGGATCCGATAGGATGTTATGTTGAAACAAAAAGAATACTGAGGGAAGAAAAAATAAATTTGGAGAAATTGCCGGCTGAATGCAGGCATTGTCAGAATAATTTTATAAAGATTCTTAGCAAGATGATGGAATTGCTTGAAAAAACAAGGTTAGTAACAGATTCGGAAGAATATCTGACCGCATTCCATGTTGGAAATAGAGAAATTTACAAAAGATTCTTTAGGCCGGATGTGGTTCCAAATTTTACATTCACAAGGCTCATGTCTTCCATTCCACACGGAGCGGAATTGCTGGATGAATATACTATTGAGAAGGGATATGATAAAAGCACTGTTTCAATTCTGAAGATGCCCAACGTCAATCAACCAATCTACCATCTAAATCCCCCAGAGTTTGCCCTTGAAGAAGAATTTTATAGTTTAATTGACTTGGCAAGAAATGTTCTTGTAGAACATAGGCCCAAGGCGGAGGAATTTACTGATCCTCAAAGAACAAGGCAGATATTCTTCAATATTTCAAGGGATCTTCTGCAGGAACTCGCAGAAACCAAAAAAATTTCTCTGAATTACAGGCAATTGAACAAGCTTGCAACAATTCTCGTAAGACATACAATCGGATTCGGACTAATTGAAGTTCTTTTGCAGGATGAGAATCTCCAGGATATTGTTCTTAATTCTCCAATAGGGCAAGTTCCAGCATTTGTAAGGCATCAAAAGTTTGATGAATGTTCAACGAATATAATCCCTTCAATAGAAGATGCGGATGCATTTGCAGCAAGATTCAGGATGTTGAGCGGAAGACCTCTTGATGAGGCAAACCCTGTTCTTGATACTGATCTTGAAATTGAAAACATGAGGGCAAGAATAGCAATAATCCAGCAACCTCTGAGTCCGGATGGGCTAGCATATGCATTCAGAAGACACAGGGAAATGCCCTGGACACTTCCACTTTTTATAAAAAATAAAATGATGAATCCTCTTTCTGCAGGTCTGATGAGTTTTTTAGTTGATGGCGGGAGAACAATACTTGTTGCGGGAACAAGAAGTGCTGGAAAGTGTGTTTCAGGAGACAGTTTAATCCAATTATCAAATGGCGACATTAAGGCTATAAAAGAATTAGAGCACGGAAAACAAGAAAAAATTTCAGACGGTTATCTTTTTTATCCAAATCCTAAAATAAATGTTCTTAGCTTAAACAATAAGAACTATAAATCTGACAACAAAACAGTGAATGCCTTTTGGAGAAGAGAAGCTCCCAAAACTTTGGTTAAAATAACTACTAATTCTGGAAAGGAAATAATTACAACTCCAGAGCATCCATATTTTACTTTTGATAACAATTTGAAATCTACCAATGCTGGAGATTTGAAAGCTGGAGAATTAATTGCTTCTCCCAGAAAGATTGATGTAAAAACAGAGACAGTTTTAATTCCAGAGGCAGCTGAAATAATTTCTCAAATAAGGACAAATGCCACAAAAATCAGTTTTCCAGAAAAAGTTAATGAGATGTTGGCAGAATTTTTGGGTTATTTAATTGGAGATGGGCACATTGATGAATATAAAATAGAATTTACTAATTCTGACATTATTCTTAGGATGAGATTTGCAGAATTATCTAAAAAACTTTTTTCAGTTAGAACAAGGGAAATAAAGAGCAGAAATACTTACAACATTCAGATAACTTCTAGAATATTAAACAGGGCATTAAGTAGAATTTTTGAAATTCCTATGGGAAACAAAGCAAGTATTGTACAAATCCCATCTAAAATTCTCAAAAGCAACAATAAAATATTAGCGGCATTTTTAAGAGCATATTTTGACTGCGATGGTTCTATTTATGGTGATAAAAGAGAGATAGAACTGGCGACAGCCAGCAAGATAATGGCTAAGCAATTACAAATGACCTTATTGAGATTTGAAGTAATTTCTTTTTTAAAAAAAAGAGAAATTAAAGGAAGAGATTATTATAAAATATTCATCAGGGGACAATTTGTTAGTGAATTTATCAAAAAAATAGGGTTTAATCATCCTAGCAAGAAAAAAAGAAGTGAGAACCTGACTATGCGTTCTTGGATAGATAATACCAATATGGACATCATCCCTGGCGGAAATTTTTTACTGAAAGAATTGAGGAAAAATCTAAGAGTTAACCCCCTGGGCGTAAGAAAATTAACTACCAGGGATTATTGGGCACATGAAAACAACCAGTATAATGCTACAAGGAAATGGTTTAAAATTTTAGTCGAGTTTTATCAGAAGAGATTTAATGAGATTGAAAAATTAAATAATGAAATATCTCACCTGGATGAGAATTCTGATATGGGCTTATTTAAAAAGTTTAGACAGATTCTAAACATCCAAAATTCTAACTTGACTGGAGACCTGTCTATTGGTACAATTTCCAACTTTTTTAATAATGTCTATAAACCCAGGATAAAAACAAAAAAACTCATTTCAGAGAAGATAAAGGAGATTCATAAAAAAATTATTTCGAAGGGATCAAAAGATATTTTAAATAACTCTTTTAACCTCGCAAATTCTGACGTTTTCTGGGATAGGGTTAAGAGTGTTGAAAAAGTGGACTCAAAAGAAAAGTGGGTTTATGACTTTACGGTTGAGCCATATCAGAATTTTGTAGCAAATGGGTTTTTTGCTCATAATACATCTTTGCTTGGATCGTTAATGCTTGAGATAATGCCAAGAACGAGAGTAATAGTTATTGAAGACAGTGTTACGGGAGATGCTGGGATGATTGTTAAAGAGAATGGCCGGTTTAGAAAGACAACAATAGGCAAGCTTATAGACGAGAAAATAGAGAAGAATGGTTTTCTTGATATTGATGGAAGAGAGAAGGAGATAAATGTTGATAATGTAGAAATTTTTTCTGTGAATGGTAAGGGCAAGGTTGTTTTGTCCAAAGCAAGCAAATTTATCAGACATAAGGTCAATAAACCAATTTATGAAATCAGAACTACCTCTGGAAAGAAAGTCAAGGTTACAGAAGACCATTCTTTGTTTACCTTAGATGAAAAAAAGATTTTGAGGGCCATAAAATCCAAAGAGTTAAAGGAAGGAGATTTTATAGCAATTCCCTCAAGACTACCTTTTACGAATTCTTTAGAAAACATTAATTTACTTGAAGATATAGATACACTAAAGAAAATCAATAAAAATTTGTTTGTTTTAGGAAAAGGTATTGAGATTTATGTTAAAGAAAATAGAAAAGAGTTGTTTAATTTGGGTTATTCTTTAGGATATAAAAAATCTACAATTCAGAATTGGACAATCAAGAAAATTTTACCTTTGGGAATTTTTGAAAAAATAAAAGAAAAAATAAACAATGAAGACTTGTATTTGAAGGGTGACGGGGCGTCTGGGAAGATCCCCATAATCATCGAACTTGATGAAATGTTTTTGAATTTTATCGGATTATGGCTGGCTGATGGCTGTTATGATCAAGGAAGCGTTATCATTTCAGTTGAGGAAAAGGAAAATAAAGAAGTCGTAAAGAAAATAGCAGATAGGCTGGGTTTTAGTGTGAAAATTCATTCTGATAAGTTTTCTTCAATGATAAATTCTTCTTTATTGAAAGAGATCATGCAGAAGTTGCTGGGATTAAATGGCAATTCATATACCAAAGGGCTCCCAGAGTGGGCTTATAACTTGTCAGACAAGCAAGCGGGAGCGCTGTTAAAAGGATTCTTCAGCGGAGATGGATGTGCCTCTGATAAAGAAGTTACATTTTCTTCTTGCTCAAAAGAATTAGTTGAAGGTATTACAAGTTTATTATTAAGGTTTGGCATTATATTAAGAAAATCTGCCGTACCTTTAGAGCCAAAAAATACCCCTTATGGAAAAGATAATGCCCTCTCTTGCCGAATTGGTTCTACAATAATGATAAATAAGTTCAAAGAAAATATAGGATTTTTAACAGATTTTAAACAAGAAAGGTTAGATAAGTTATGTGCTAGGCTGCAGACACATGACATCTCAGATGTTATTCCTCTTTCTTTAGAAGTAAAGGAGGAGCTAAGTGAGATCCTTGGGGAGAAGTTTAACAAACATGATTATATCATTCGAGAGAACAATTTAGGGAGGGCTCATTTGACAAAAATGTTGGAAGTTATTCCAAAAGGAGTCTATACAAATCCAATAGACTGTTTAAGAGGTGTTGTTAAAGCGGAAATATTTTGGGATAAGGTAAAAAGTGCTAAAAAAGTCAGTGAAGAAGGATATGTTTATGATATTTCTGTTCATGGAAATGAGAATTTTATCTGTGAGAATATTGTCGCGCATAACACTCTGGAAATGCCAGTTGATTCGATGAGAAAAATTGGATATAATATTCTTAGGATGAAGGTCCGTTCTGCTTTGTTGAAAGAAACTGCTGAGATGCCTGCTGATGAAGGGATCAGAACGAGTTTAAGACTTGGAGATTCAAGTTTGATAGTTGGAGAAGTAAGAAGCGTTGAGGCCAAAGCACTTTATGAAGCAATGAGAATCGGAGCTCTCGCAAATGTAGTTGCAGGAACAATACATGGAGCATCACCCTATGCAATATTTGACAGAGTAGTTAATGATCTCGGAGTTCCAATAACAAGCTTTAAAGCGACAGATATTATTCTTGTTGCAAATCCAATAAAAACTCCAGATGGATTGCATAGCAAAAAAAGAGTTGTTTCTTTGACAGAAGTTGGAAAAAATTGGACAAAAGATCCTTTGGAAGAAAAAGGATTTACAGATCTCATGAAATACAATGTTCATAAGGATGAATTAGAACCTACTGCTGATTTGATAAATGGGGAAAGTGAGATCATAAAATCAATAGCTGGGAGTGTTAAAGGCTGGGCAGGAAACTGGGATGCAATATGGGACAATATAACGCTCAGGGCAAGGATAAAAGAAGAACTTGTGAACCAATCCATACAACATTCAATGCCACAGCTCATAGAGGCCCCATTTGTGGTTAAGAGCAATAATGCTTTCCATCAATTTTCTGATAAGGTTTCGAAGGAAGTGGGATTGCCTGAAGGAAGAAGAGTTTTTAGGGATTGGAATGATTGGTTCAAGAATGAGATCAAAAAGGCCAAAATCTGATTCTTTTTTGATATTGGGCATGGCAAAAACAATCAGCGGATGTTTTTTACCATGAATAAAGTATTTAACCCATTTTTTCCTTGTTTTGAGTAGTGCTTAGAAGCAAATTGCTTCCAGGCATGTCGAAAAGCAAAGCTTTTCGAACATAAAAAAAGGATGGTTGCATGGTTGATAATAAGGTAAATGAGGTTCTAAAGAAATATGGGGGACAGATAGAGAAGGCGATGTCTTCTGAAACTTCTTCAAAATATTCCAAAGAATATTTACAATTCAAAAAAGAAATTGTCCCTGTTCTCAGCTTGTATGAACGGCTTGCAAGGGGTGTGGGAAAAACAATAAAATTCAAATTGAAAAAGCAAGATGAAGATAGGCTTCAAACTTATATTGACGATGCAAATCTGGAAATTACCCCACAGGATGCTGCGGCATTTTCCCTTGCCGCATTTGTTTCAATAGCGTTATTTGCCTCTTTGCTATTTGCAGGATTTTATCTTGCCGGAACAACTATTCCAATTGAAGTCATAGTTCTTTTTTTGATGATTGCCGGATTTGTTTACTATTATACTAACACTCTTCCGAAAAGTCTTGCACAAAAATGGAGATTAAAAGCTTCAAGTCAGATGGTTCCATGTATCCTTTATATTGTAGTTTACATGAGACATACAAGCAATCTTGAATTGGCAATAAAATTTGCATCAGAACATCTTCCTCCCCCCCTTTCTCTTGATTTGAAAAAATTATTTTGGGATGTTGAAACTGGAAAACATAGGACAATCAAATCTGCTCTGGATGCCTATCTTGAAAAATGGAAATCATCAAGCATAGAATTTGTAGAGGCATTCCATTTAATTGAAAGCAGCTTGTATGAATCAAGCGAATCAAGAAGACTTGAAATTCTTGAAAAATCTCTGTCAGTCATACTTGATGGGGTTTATGACAAGATGTTGAAATACACCCACAGTATACAATCTCCTTTGACAAATCTTTACATGCTTGGGATCGTTCTTCCAACACTTGCAATTGCTTTGCTTCCTCTTGCATCAACTCTTGTTGCTGATTTAGTTAGATGGTGGTATGTTGCATTATTCTTCAATATCATTGTTCCATTCCTGGTATTTTACTATGCGGGCAATATTCTGAATAACCGGCCGGGAGGATATGGGGAATCTGATCTGCTTGAAATGAATCCTGATTACGGATATTATAAAAGCAAGAAACATTATTACAATGCTCTCGCAATTGCAATACCTTTAATACTCCTTGGAATGATTCCTCTTCTGTTTCAGTATACTCCTCTTCCCGGTTTGATTGGTTTGCAGAAAGATTATACCTTCCTGTCTGCAGGAATTCCATTTCCGGGAATGGGTGAATTTTATATCTTTGATTTCAAAAATGTTGGTGATGTGACTACTGGGCCATTTGGCCTAATTGCGCTTCTGTTGGGATTGTTAATCCCCCTTGGAGTGGCATTGTTCTTTTATCTCAGCTATAATTCAAAGAGCAAGAAGCTTTTGGAAACCAGAGACCAGACAAAGAAGCTTGAATCAGAATTTGCCTCATCATTATTCCAATTAGGAAACAGACTAGGGGATGGAATCCCTGCAGAGATGGCATTTGGAAGAGTTGCAGAATCTTTGAGGGGGACGCCTACAGAAAGTTTTTTCAAAACTGTGAATGCCAACATCACGCAGCTTGGAATGTCGGTTAGGGAAGCAATATTCAACAGACAGAGGGGAGCAATAATCTACTATCCTTCGGCCTTGATAAAGACAAGCATGGAAATTCTCATAGAATCTGTAAAGAAGGGATTGACTGTTGCCGCAAATGCATTGATGAGCATTTCTCAATATGTAAAGAATATTCAAAAAATAGAGGAAAGGCTGAGAGATCTTCTTGCAGATGTGATAAGCAGTATGAAAAGCAACATTTCTTTCCTTGCTCCATTGCTTGCAGGAATAGTTGTGGGATTATCTGCAATGATCACAATCATCCTCAATAAATTAACTTTTGCAATGGATGCTCAAGGAGGACAGGCAATAGAGGGATTTGGAACAATGGGACAGATGGTTGATCTATTTAATATTTCAAGCATGATTCCACCATATTACATCCAGCTCATTGTTGGAATATATGTTGTTGAAATAATTTATATCCTAAGCATAACTCTTGTAACAGTCGAATCAGGATATGATGAGTTGGGAGAGAAGTATGAGATTGCCCAGAACATGAAAAGGGGAATATTAATGTATTTGCTTGCAGCCTTCATTTCAATAGTTTCATTATCTGCTCTTGCAGGGGTTGCAATAGGCGGAATGACATGATGAGACTCGATAAACCCTCAAAAATCTCAAAATTTTTGGGTGTCAAAAACAAAGAGAAATGTTTATTTACACTCTTTGTTTTTAAACATTTAATAAACACAAAATGATCTACAAATTTATGAAAAGCAAAAAGGGGATAGCATTTGAAACTCTTGTTAAATGGTTCATTGCCCTGGCTGTTCTCATAATCGTTATTGTTGCAATTGCATTTCAGAAAGATAAGATTCTTTCAGTGATTGCGAGATTTTCAGAGATATTGAGGTTCAGATGAGCAGGGCAGAGATGTCCATGGAGACAATGGTCAAGGTCATCATAGGACTCATAGTTCTTGTAATAGTAATATGGGGATTTTCTGCCGGATACAAAAAAATAACTTCTTTAGGGGGGCTGGAATGGGATGACCTTTCATTGTCTGAACAGGGAAAGGTTCAGACTTCAATGAATGATCTGGTAATGTTTTTAAAGAATTGCTCTACAAAATCAAATTGCTTTTGTGGAAAAACTAATGGATTCCCATTCCCCTTTGATGACCAACAAAAAATAATAATCGAGCCATATCAAAAAGGAAAATCAAAAATAACATTTATGTGGAAAAATGTCCCTAATAGGGAAGAGGAGATCATAGAAAAAGATATCTTCCTTAATCAATTAGTTAATGAAAAAATGGAAATAAACTTCACAAATAGCGAATATTTCATAAATGGTGAAAATGGAGCAACTGGAAGGCCTGCATTCTATAATATCAATGGAGCATTATTCATTTTTGATGATATCTTTGAAATAGGAGTATTACAGGATACAAAGAAAGATTGTACAGACAAGGCACAATTCGAAAGTGCATTCTGCCAGTCATTAAAGTTTAAGCAATGTTAATAGTTTAATCAATCTTAAGCTTTCCATCTTCAAAACTCATTCTTGTTGAAAGATATATTTTTTCCAAGGGGGAGATTCCCAGAGATGAATTTAATTTATTTAAACTGCCAGTAAACTCCAAATGATAATCATTTTCATCAAATGTTGTT
>JAHJTO010000057.1 GCA_018829845.1 Nanobdellota archaeon | reverse complement strand
TCAATCTTAAGCTTTCCATCTTCAAAACTCATTCTTGTTGAAAGATATATTTTTTCCAAGGGGGAGATTCCCAGAGATGAATTTAATTTATTTAAACTGCCAGTAAACTCCAAATGATAATCATTTTCATCAAATGTTGTTGGGAAATAACAATAATACTGGTGTCCAGAATTCAACAATGCAAGGATGCAGTGGCCATTCCCAATCTTTTCAGTTTTTATTATATCTATTAGCTCTTCATCAACCACATCTTTCAAAAAAGCGTTAGTCACTTTATTTGGGACATTGTCCTTTGGGTTGATGTTCTTATAAAGTTTATCGGAAAATGAAGTAAGCACATCAAGGGTTCCATCTTCTTTTTTCTTTACAAAAGGTTCTGATAAAATCCATCCATAATTCTTTCTTCTTATCTTCAAGATTTCACTATTCATTTCTTTTAGGACGACCCCCTTGGAAGGACACCAAAGGTATTTATCTCTTCCAATCTTATTGTCATCCTCCATTTTGTTTTGGGCGATAATCTTCTCTGCAAGGTCTCCGACTATCTTGCTTAATCCAGAGGGAGAATCATTTTTTAATGATCTTAAAAATTTAGCGTACCCATTTTCATTTGAAGGAGGGGATCCCTTGCAAGAGGAATTTATCCTTTCAATCCATAATGGGGGGATAACTATTTCTTCAAGTTTCTCGGTGGCGACATCATTCTTTATCTCAAAAATAAGCCCCTCAATCTTCCCAGTTGATTTCTGTTGCCAATCTTGAATTCCGATGTTCAACATGACATAAATTGGATCTTCCTGTTTTTCTACAGGTATTGAAATTGAATATGCGGGAGTTTGACTATCCGAGGGATATAATTGGATTTCTTTTACGGAATAATCTTCAGATAATCTTTCCAGGAGGGATTTTTTCTGAACTTCTTTTTTATTATTTTCATAATTAATAATATGGCTCATAATCCATCCGAGAACATTAGTTGCCCGAGTGTAATTCCCTGGAAATATCTTTTTCAGGGCCTTATTGACAAGATATTCTGCAGCATTAAGTTTGGCCGTAATGAGTTTATCCTCCCCCTTTGGAAAAATCTCTTCAAAACTACCATGCATCTTTCCATCTAGTGCTTTCATGGAATATATTGACTGTTCTGAACTAGATGTTTCACATCCTGGAGGAGAGAACATGAAAACAGAACTTTTCGATTTATTTAAAACAAATGTATTTTCAAAACCTTTTTCTTTTTTATAATCTTTAATAGAAACCATTAAGTCAAGATTATATCCATCATTTTTCCTGAGACTTTTTTTAATTTCAATATCTATTTCAGAATTCAATTTTGAATCATATTGTGAAGTAGTTTCTAATGGGATTTTATAATTTTTTGCAATGAGTTCTTTTAGGGGTTCATTCACAAAAAAGAACCTTTTTAGATAGTCTTCCAAATTTTCCGATTTTTTTATTTTAATGTCTTTAGAGTATTTTGAATAATCCTTGCTTTGACGAAATCTTTCTTCTACAGTTTTCCACAATTTTTCGATGCTTTTTCCATTCAAGTAGTGAATATCCTTTTTAAGATTAGATATTTCTCCGGGCGTAATCACAAATTTTATTTCAGAGGCATCTACTGTATCCTTTATTAGCCTTGAAGAGGAGCTTACAATTTGGTTAAGCTCTTTAAGATAATTATAGGCATCATTTAACTTATTGTAATCCTCTGATTCAATCTCCCCTAAAGAATCCAGATATTCTCTTGCAATTTTTCTGTTTGGAATAACTTCCCTAAGTGCATAAACCTTTGAGTTAGAATTCATCAAAGCAATTGCCTGCCACGGAAACTTTATTCCTGCTCCGAATAGATTACCTATGGATTTTATCCTACTTGAGAGATCTTTACTTTTCAGAATAGTGCTCTTTGCCATGCCATATATTTCATAATCTAACTCATGCAGACCAATTTCAAGAAGCCTTTTTTGATGATTGATTAGAGCAACAGAAGAAAGTTTGATAACTTTTTCATTTTCTGCATTTAGTTGTATGATCTTTCTATCTTCATTTATATCGACCCTATGCATTTCATTATTTAATTTAACTTCAGAAAAATATCCAGAAAGTTGGCTTGGAAAGAATAACAATGCGGGAAGTATGAGTTTCTTGATCAATCTCATTATCGAGATTAGACCATAAGCTTTAAATAATAATCTGGACTTAATTATATATGACTAACAAAAGAGGAGCGATTTCAATGGAAATTATAATTGTCATAATCCTTGCTCTCATAACTCTTGTTGTTGTTGCAGCAGCCTTCACGGGAGGAATGGACCAGCTTATGAAGAAGATTGCTGGAATTGGAAGCACAATACCTGGGGAAGAATTTGCGAGTAAAACATGCGAGAGCTTATGCAAATCAAATTCATCAAATTTCTGCACCTATGAATTTTCTGGAGATTTAAAGGGCAAAAAATGCAAGGAACTTTATAGTTGTCCTCTAGAGAACCTTGCAGAGATGAAACCTTCTTGTAAGTAGGCATCTTTAAATGCCCGAGAATCAAGGATTTCTGGCACACTCTGAAGATATTCTTCAGGATGCCCCAAATTCGATGAATTTTTAAGCATAATTCTTTTTTATAATTCATGAATAAAAGAGGACAGATAACTCTGACAGAGGTTGGGTACTTGCTTCTTGCATTGTTAGTTGTGGGGGCAATTCTAATGGCCGTTTCAAGAGGTTGTGATCTAATCCAATCGAATAAAGAGAAGGCACAGGCTGAAGGAACCCTTACTCAGCTGGTTAATTTCCTAGATTCTATGAAGGAAAATGAACAGAGTACTTTCATTATTTATTCTCCAAAAGAATTTTATCTGACAAGCTTTAAGTCATTTTATCAATGCAGTACTGACTGTTTATGCATTTGTGAAGATGGGGCCTGTTTGGGCGATAAGAGTTATTGCAAGGATATCAAGAAGCCAGTGAAAGAAAAACTACTTTTTGAAATTGTAGGGGTTAGTTCTCTTCTTATAAACAATCAAAAAGATTCCTATCAATTTGTAGATGCAATAAGAGATATAGCAGAAACAGAATCTGAAATTTCCTTGAATTGCTCGGGAGAACTTGTCCCACTTACCAGGAATAAGAAAATAAAATCTTCCGTTCTCCCCATATTTGAATTGGCTCAAAAGTATGCTTCTGAAAAGGGAGTTCAATTAGTTGTTACGGATGCTTACAGAACACTAGAAGTTCAACAGGCAATGAGGGAAGCATATAAGTCGCTTGCATGCAATCCTGTTGGAAGTGGGATGAATTGTCCTCATGTAATTGGGTGTGCAATTGATGTATGTCTAAGCAGGAATGGGACACTTACTGATATTTGTTACAGAACAAAGAAAGGCCTTTCTCCAACTTTGAAAAATGAAGATACTCTTCTCCTGAAAGAAATTATGGAGAAAGCAGGATTCAGAGGAATTTCAAGCGAGTACTGGCATTTTGAATATGGCCTTTCCCCAGTTTATAATCAGGACAGACCCATTGTAGATTATATTCCTCCAATATAATCCATCTTTTTAATTATGCTGGGAAATGAACAACATTTCCAGCACGACAAAAACATTCATTGAATGTTTTTCACCACATATTTCTTTAAAAATAAGGAGGATATCCCCTCATTATGAAAAAATATCTTAATAATATCTTAAAGGCAGGGGCATTGGCTGCACTTTTGGGAGCAGCATATTTCTGTGGAAAAAAAGATCCAAACAATTCTTCTCCTGCTCCATCATTATTTAATTTTGGAAAAACCGAGGTTGCAGATTATGTAATTAGGCTTCCAGATGGAACAAATAGGATAGAATATGAAAAGCTAGTAGGTTCTCCTTGGCAAGATTTTACAAAATATGGAGATTTGGATCCTCGGGCATCAATAAATGAAAAAGATGTTGTCTTATGGGCACCAAAAGGAAATTTTACAAATCGATCCAATCCAGCAGGAGCAATATTTGGCAGCAGGTGGGAGATGGATTTATTTCATGGACAATTTTTTCAGAAAGTAAACAACCAGCAAAAAATAGTTGAGCAGACAAATATCCTCAATCCTTCTGATGGAATTCCGGGAGCCCTAATAGTGCCTAAATTCAAAAAAATTGTAAAGGGTAACTGGATTGATGAAGGATTCTTTGCATACATTTTTGTTGACCAGGATTATATGGATCAGATAAAAAATCCAAAATTATATTCTGGAGGATATTCTCCTCTGCGTTTTGTAAGGAATCTAAATTTTAAAAAAGAAAAAGACATATTCTTTGAAAAAATTGACTCTCTTGATTTCATCAAAGATAAAAATTATAAAGTGCTTCCAGACCTTTTTGTGATTGCAGATTTTAATAACAAGAAAGAGCATATACATCCGATGATTTTTGAAAATGTGTTATATACGGTATTTGGAATTTACAAACGCGGAATGAAAGATTCTTCAGTTCTCAAGTCCTTTCAAGAGGATAAAGAATCATTTAATAAAAAATCAAATAATCTTGAAAAATTATTAAACAAGTGCTTTAATGGGAACACACATAATCAATTAAATAATTATTATCATCTCTCTAAAATGGAGAATCCTCAATCTTCCTTTTTTGAGATGTCTGTCCCTGATGATACGGCTCATTGTTCTTATACTTCCCCTCATGGGTCTAGGAGACTTTCATTAAATTATGATGTTACTAGCATGGTAATCTCATTAAGAGAGGATAATGAGAAAATTTTTAAAATAAAAATGAAACTTAGCAAAGACCATTTGAATAATTGGACAAACCTTTCATCAGATGAAGTTAATTAAGGGATGCTTTCTATATTCTGACAACCAAATTGTTTTATAGATTCAACATCAAATGGAATAAACAATACTGAAGCATAGAAATCTCTTTTCTGTCCAATTAACTTTTCCCATGCGCTTTGTAATTCAAATCCACCATAGAATCCAGTAACACATCCTCCTACTCCCCCTATTATCAGGCCCATGCCTGTTCCTGCAAGGGGTACGACTGAACCAATTGCTCCTCCAATCGGGGCACCCAATTTTGCACCTATCCCGCATGAAAGGGTGGCCGTAGCTAATTCTGAAAAGATGCTTGCTTTGTTAAAAGAGAACGTTGTGGCATATCTTTTAGTTGTTTCATATCTATCATCTTTTGTAATTGAAGAATTGTAGACTGCAGGAGAATTTGTTAAATATTGCCAGTAGGTTATTTTTTTACCTGGAATATCATTGTTAATCATCCAATCTCCAAATCCAGTTATTGTTGGATATTTTGTTTGGATTTCACTATCGAATGCAGTTATTGAACAAATAGAACATGTCTGTTCCCACCCAGGCGTTACTGAAGCTCCAAATACGTCGATCTTTCCTTCTCCAAGCATCCACCAGCAGTCATACATTGAATTTGCTAATTCTCTTTTGATATCATCTTCATTTTTGACAGAAACTTTTTCATACCCCTTCGGACATTCTCCACCCATGGTGAGGCATTTGTATTCTGTTTGACATTTTAAATCTGAAAGGGTTTTTCCAATTGGAATATTTTTGACATCCAATCCCCTTATAAGAACAGAAGAATGACAAGTCTCCTTAGTTATGCTTCCAGGAATCACACCAGTTATATTTGCAAGGGCAAACCCCACGACAATTAGAGAAACAACCGTAATTATGGTTGTAACCAATACATAAGTTTCTAATCCTTTTTTATTCATCATCCTAATATCCTTGTTTTTATTGCTTTCCATGCAAAAAAGGCGATTGCACCCAATATTATCACAAGTGCGATATAAACGAGAGTCTCAGTTTCCATACCTTTCTTTGTCATAGTTATCTTTAGAGAAATATGTTAATAAATCTTTCAATCCAATAAGATTTATTAAATCTCCTTGGCATGGTGTTTTATGAATAAGGGGGGCGATAGTGAGCTATTGTTGATTGTAATCCTGGCAGTTTTGATTATTTCTGTAACCGCATCATTATTCTTATGGATAAATAATGTTTCCTCAGGAAAATTTATTCAAGCACAAGTTGATGCAAAAGAAAGTGCCTTGATTGTCGATACAATGAGGTCTGGAACAACCTTAATCATAAATAAAACTCTTCATCTCAATGGAAATAACCTTGTTGCGGAGTTTGGAGGAGATGCAATTTCATATTCAATATTCAATTCAAAAGTCTCTTTGCAGAAGGTAATTGATGGGGTGGAGGTTAAAGCATGAAGGGATTGAATAAAAAGGGACAGGTTTTAAGCAGTGCATTGACTCTTGGATGGAAACTTTTTTTGATTGCGGGAATAACTCTTTTTGTGGCTTTGACAGTTGGAAGCATTTTCACAGCAAAGCAAGATATAAGGCCTGCAGAAGTTTCTATACTTGCGAACAAAGTCATGGAATGCATCACTAACAATGGAATCATAGAACCTAACTTCAATTTAAATGGATGTTTTATTGAAGATAATGAACTTTATGTCTCTGCAAATCTGACTTCTATTGAATCGAACTTTTCAAGATTTATTTTTTCCGGAAAACAGGATTTGGGGGTTTTCTGCAAAATTCCAGATATGATCAAGGAAGGAACAGTTTATTGCATTGATCAAAAGTATTATGTTTTGATAAATAATCAAAAAATTGAAAGAGGAATGTTGGAATTGACAGTGGGGGTGAAAAAATATGAATCGAATATCTAAGAAGGGACTAGTTGGCGAGTCATTGACACTATTTGTTGTTACCATGGTTGTCATAGCCCTCTTATTGGTTTTCTTTTTCATGATAAAAGGGTTTGGCAAGAGCGGCTCCAATGTTGAGGAGATGGAATCTTTTTCATTGGAAGATTCTGCAAAGTTTTCATTGGGTGCATATATTAACACTCCTGTAAATATGGAATACGGCGGGGAGAACATTACCATCAAGATGTCAGAACTGATGAGATTGGCAAAAATAAATGGTGATTACAAGAAAATTCTCGAAAGCAATACCAGAGCAATTTTCAAAGAAATTTATGGGGGAGATTACCATGTTTCAATAAGTTTCAATAATTCAAATATGCTCTCTGTTGGAAGAAGTTTGGCTCTTCCACAAAAAACTGAAAAAATATCTCCAGAAAAATTTATCCTTAAAACAATTTCAATTCCAGACATTGAAATAGACCTTTACATATTTGAAAAATGAAACATCAAAAATTGAAATCTAAGAAGGCACAGGTTCTTCCAGAATCACTGATACTTTTGGCAGCAATAGCAATATGTGCCTATTCTCTTTATATAGCATATTCATTTGAAGCAGATTATTCTGACAAGCTTTCCGTGCCACAAGAGCTTATCCAAGCGTACAATAGCCAGGATAACTTTGAGTTGTATGCAAAAGATGCAGCAAAACTTTCTGTTGAAGAAGCATTCTCAAACATATTAAAATCAAATTTCTTAAACATATTAAAATCAAATCCGGATTGCAGGATTATCCCAAATGAAAATATTCCTATTTGGAGTTCAGATTGTGTTTCCAAAAATAAAGTTAATGAGGAATTTTTAACAGAAATAAATTCCAAATTTAAGGAATTGTTGAATTCTGATAGAAAATATAAGATTGCCCTTGGGGATAAAATCCAATTTGAGTTTGAACCATTTACTCTTAACATTTCTGGAGAGAATTATTCCGGGACATATCAATATCAAACACTGTTTTCAGTTGAAAACCCTCTAAAAGAAACTCCTGAAGCAATATATTCAAGGGTTGCCGCAAGGATGAAGGATTGCAATAATAGCGAAGTTTATGATATTTGCATAAATAAGATGGTTCTAACCGATTACACAATTAATTGTGCTTCTGGAAAGTATTTGATTTGTTCACTAAAAACAAAGAAAAATTACTTCTTTAATGGTTCATTTGGAAAGGTGGAGTCAAAATTTGCAGTTAATTTCTAAAATAGTTAGTGGTCCTTTTTTGCAATGCTTAGAAATTGCTTAAAATCTTTATGATTTTGGCAATGCTGGAATCAGAATTCAAGGCATTTTTAGAATTTCTGACATCCCAAAAAGAAATAGCTTCTTTTTTAGGACAAACTTTATAAACAAAATTATTTTTAAAGTTAAATGATAAAGGCAACATATCCTCAGATGGTTAAAAGAATCTGTGCAGCTGCAAATCTGACTGAGGAAGAGGTTGAAAGAAGGGTTCTTGAAAAAAAATCAAAACTTTCAGATCTTATAAGCAAAGAGGGGGCGGCACAGATCGTAGCTGCAGAACTCGGGGTAGATTTTGATGGTCAGAGAGTAAAGATTAACGAATTAATGAGTGGAATGAGAAGATTATCAATGGTTGCCAAGGTTACAAAAATGTTCCCATCAAGAGAATTCAAGACCAAGAATGGAGTTGACAGCAAGGTTATGAACATGTACATTGCTGATGAAACCTTAAGCACAAAGTGCGTTCTTTGGGATGTAAATCAGATAAAACAGTTCGAGGAAGGAAAAATAAAAGAGGGAGATGTTGTTGAAATAAAAGATGCTTCAGTAAGGGAAAATAATCAGGCTCTTGAAATCCACGTAGGGTCAATGTCTGAAATAAAATTGAGTACTGAAAAAATAGAGAACATTGTTGAAATGAAATCTGCTCCAGAGGTTAAGCTGGCAATGATAGCAGAAAATGCAAGAGCAAATGCTCGGGCAGTCATAGTACAGGTTTTTGAGCCAAGATTCTTCAATGTTTGCCCAGAGTGTGGCAAGAAAGTCAATCTTGATGGGGACAAATTTAATTGTCAAACGCATGGGCCAGTAATTCCCCTGGAAAGATCACTCATCACACTAACGATTGATGATGGTACTGCCAATATAAGGGCCGTAGGGTTCACAGATGTACTCAAAAAACTTTTCTCTGTGGATGATTCTGGAATAAAGTCAATCACTCCTGAAAGAAGAAATTCTCTTCTTGGAAAAGAGATGGTGTTTTCAGGAAGGGGAAGAAAGAATCCGATGTATAACAACATGGAATTCCTAATAAATGATGTTGAAGAAGTCAATGTGAACAAAGTGATAGAAGACCTTGGCCCTAAATAATTTTTTCTTAATAATGCTGAGAAAACACGGTTTTCTGGCATCCTAGAAAACTGGAAGTTTTCAGGACACAAAGAATTTTCAATTTTTAAGTGTGCTGGGAATAATTGAAGTTTTTTGATTATTATCCTTTATCATCTTCCCAATTGCGAGTTTTTATCAATCCTTTTTTGAAAGCATATTATAAATTAAGATAATCTTTATATAAGCTCGCTAAACTCTGTCTTCAATGCTAAGAAGCAAAGCGCTTCTAGCATTGTCAAAATTAGGAAAATTTTAAACAATGGCAAAGGAAAAAGATAAGAAGGCAGAACTTACCGACTTGCCCGGCATTGGTCCGGCAATTGCAGAAAAGTTGCAGGCCGCAGGCTTCTTAGACATTCTGTCTGTTGCTGTTTTAACAATTAAGGAACTTGAAGAGCTTGCAGGATTAACAGAGGCCACTGCAAGGAAGACAATACAGGCCGCAAGAAAGATGGCGGATCTTGGATTCAAAGATGCCACAGAATTTCTCAAAGAAAGAGAAGAGATGCTTTATATTTCTACAGGGTCAAAGAACCTAAACTTGCTTTTAGGCGGAAAGGGGTTGGAAACTGGCGCAGTTACTGAAGCATATGGGGCATACGGATCTGGAAAGTCACAGATGGCACATAGTTTGGCAGTACATGCACAACTTCCAAGAGAAAGAGGCGGAGCAGAAGGGATGGTGGTGTTCATAGATAGCGAAGGAACATTCAGACCAGAAAGGATAACAAGTATCGCGGAAGCATTGGGTCTGGATGCTTCTACAGCTTTAAAGAACATATTTGTTGCAAGGGCATTTAACTCAGATCACCAGATGCTTCTTGTTGAAAAGATTTCAGAGTTGATTAATGAGAAAAAGCTTCCAATAAAATTAGTTGTAATTGACAGCTTAACATCTCACTTCAGGGCAGAATTTTCTGGAAGAGGTATGCTTGCCGATAGGCAGCAGAAGTTGAACAAACACATACACTCCCTTATAAGGCTTTCTGAGCAGTACAAGGTTGCTGTATACATAACAAACCAAGTTATGGCTAATCCTGGAGTAATGTTTGGGGATCCAACTACTGCGATTGGAGGGCATATTCTCGCACATGCTTGCTTGACTCCAGATACTTTAATTCAACTTTCTGATGGGAATATTCGCAGAATTTCAGGCATAAAAACAGGAGAAGGAATAATTGCCAGCAATTTTTCTAAATTAAAATTGGAAAATGCGAATTGCGATGTTTCTTTTGTAAATCAGTCTATTAAAGAAGTACTAAAAATATATGCAGGAAGCATTATAAAAGCATCTCCTTTGCATAAATTTTTTATTTTAAAAGATTTTGGCATTGGTGAAGCAGAGGCAAAGGAACTTAAAGAAGGAGATTTTATCGCACATGCAAAAAAAATTACAATTGAGGGAGAAGAACAGCAGCTTCCAAAAATCGACGGCAAAAGGTTGGTGAAAATTTCTTCAAAAGGAAGCGATCTAATAAAAAAGGCTTTTGCAGAGAAAAAAATTTCAAGAAAAAAGAACCACAAATGGCTGGGCATTGAACCAAGACAGCTCAGAAGGGTCCTGAACAATTCTTATCCCACTGGGATTGATACAATAAAAACAATTGAGACAAGATTCGGATTGCAGCTTTTGCAGCATATCATCCCTGTTGAAACGCACAAATATAGAAATTTGTCTATCCCCCAAGTAATGACTCCAGAGCTCGGACAAATTTTCGGCTATTTTTTGGGTGACGGCAACCTTGGAAAATTTGGTCTGAGATTCAGAGATGAGCGTCAAGAAGTTTTAAATGAATACAATACGCTTTTTAGCCATGTTTTTGGAATTCATGGAAATATAACTATAATAACAAATAAAAACTGCTATAACCTTGGTATCAACAGTATTGAAATAGCAAAACTTTTCAATGAAACTCTGCCAGATATTTTTGATATCATAGGAAGAAGCAAAGAGGAAGTTGTCAAAGCATTTATTAAAGGTTTTTCAGATGCAGAAGGTTGGATAAGCAAAAAGGAATGCAAAATAAGAATATCTCAAAAAGAAAAAGAAATTTTGAGATATACCCAGCTTTTCCTGCTCAGACTGGGAATAAGAAGCAAAATTTATTTTGATGTTGGAAAAAAGAAAATAAACCATCTTGAAATTACAAACCGCGATTTGAATGATTTTTTGCAGATAGGATTTACTGCGGCAGACAAACAGAAGCGCCTTTTTGAAGCAGTAGATAAAAATCAACAAAAATATACAAAAGAAATAATTCCCATAGAAAGAAAAGCATTATGGAAGTTGCTGAAAGAGTGCAAAATTCATCCATCTGAAGCAATACATTCTAGGCCAAAAAGTTATAAGTACATAAACAGAAAAGAGCTGGAAAAGGCAGTGAGCTGCTTAATGGGGAGGAAAATTGAAGATAGGCAGGTAAAGCAAAAAATAGAATTTATAATAAAAATTCTTAATGCAGAGATAAGGTGGGAAAAAATAACCAAAATAAAAAGAGAAGAAAACAATCAGCCCCTTTTTGACCTTAGCATTCCTAAAAATGAGAACTATATTGCCAATGGTTTTATTGTCCATAACAGCCATTATAGGTTGTATCTTAGAAGGGGAAGGAAAGGTTCAAGGGTTGCAAAGATGATAGATGCTCCAAATCTTCCAGAGAATGAGGCAGTATTCTGGCTTACAACCGACGGCTTAGCTGATGCCGAGCCAAAAGATGCCAAAGAAGCAAAGGAAGAGTAATTATTCTCAATTTCCATAAATCTTTAAATCTAAATTTTTTCTATTGATATTGATCATTATTGCAGGGCGAATAGTATAACGGATAGTACGCTGGCTTGCGGAGGTCGAGCCTAATGAAGAATAGTTTTTTGTCAAAATAAAAACCTTTAAAGCACATTGGCCCTATCTATCTTGGCCCCTATCAGCTAATGGATAGGCTAGGAGCTTGCGGAGCTTCCAATCCCAGTTCGAATCTGGGTAGGGGCGTTATAGTGCTTTTATTGGCCGGACTATTGAGATAAATTTATCCACTTCTTCACCTGAAAGTCGGACTTTATTAAAATCCAAATGTTTCGTTCTTCTTTGTATATATATTTTTGAGTTTAGGCCGAAAAATTCTAAGCCTTTCACAAAATCATCAGAGAGTTTTTTAGAAACAGACCCAAAATATATCTCTTTTCTGCCTTTTCTAACATAGCCATCTGAATCAATCAATCCCCTAAGAAAACCAACTATAAACTTTTTATTCAACAATAGATTCTTATCTCGCAGTCTCACCGTTGACACCTTTTTATCTTCCCACTTTAGATAGTCTGAGCAAAAGTTTCCCAGCACCTTGGAATTATAATAAAGAATGGTAACGCTCTTGCCATAATGTCTAAAGGGGATTTTGCCAGTAAGGCGTTTTAATGATTCAATGTAGTAATTTATGACTTTTATCTCATTTTTGTTGAAAATGAATCGTACATGCCATTGCCCCTTTTTAAGATCATGAAACAAACTCCCATCTCCTGCAAAGAAACCGATTGCTTCCCCAACAAGTTCTAAATCATTGTTGTTAAGATCCATTAAAGGGTATTTTCTTCCGAGTTTTTTGCGCATGTAGTAATAAATTGTAGTTTTGCTTAAATTTGTAATCTTAGATATCTCATTAAGACTTTTACCTTCAATAATCATCTTCATAATTCTATCCCTTTGTTCGAAAAGTAATCGTTTCATGGGATTCTAAATGGCGCATCCTTTTTATATTTAATCGGGGTTCGAATCCCCGTTCGCTCGTTTACGTCCCAACATATTTATGGTATGAAATATGGGGAGATTCCTCGTGGGGACGTAGTTCCTTCTATATTGTTTGCACAATAATCTTTTTAAATAAAGTCTGAAAGGGATATTGATGGAAATAACAGGATATTACGGGGGAGAATATCATAAGGAGAATTCTAGAAAATTCATCAACATACAAAGCAAACAAGCTTTCAAAAGTGTTGGCTATATCCCCCTTACCAGTAGGATAGAGAAAACTTTAACAGCAAGAAATTTTAAATGTGAAGGCGAAGCCCTATATCTTGTCTCTCAAAAAAATGAAGGAGAAATTTGCAAATTCCATCTATATGACCGTCCATATTATAATGCGCACAGGAACAAACTACCGAAAAAAAGAATATACCTTACTTTTCTAACTTCCAACTGGGGATTGCATCTTCCGGATGAGGTGATCGAAAAAACCAGAAGAGCGAAGTCTGTTGAAATAACCTCGTCCAAAAATGAAGGGTATCTAGAAATAAGATTCGTCTGATGGAAGGATTCTGAGTGTGTTATCCGATTATTATTTCCTCTCGACAAATTAATTGACTTCTTCATGTTTATTCTTTTCTCCTCTTTCTCTC
>JAHJTO010000056.1 GCA_018829845.1 Nanobdellota archaeon | reverse complement strand
TTTCTTATTTTCTTGTGCCAGAAACCGCAGGTTTCTAAGCAGTTTTGCTTTTTAGTGTTTGCCGTTACTTGATTGATATCGATGGAGATCCTTTATAAAAATTGTCGAGAATGAATCTACACTGCCGAGCCTTAGCAGCCCTATAAATTCCCTTTCTTGATATGAACAGTTTGTGTCGGGAAGGCCATTGAAATTTTCTCTTTTTCAAAAGCAGTTTTTATTGCAAAATTGATGTCTTGTTGCGTATCCATATACTTATTGTAATCTCCAGTCTTTAGATAGTAAACTACTTCATAAATTAAGCTGAAATCCCCGAATTCTTTGAAATGCACCCTATCAAGATCTGCTAACTCAATTTTTTTGAATATATCTTTGATTAGCTGGTTTATCCTCTTTAGTTTGAGAGTATCTGTCCCATATTCCACTCCAAATTTAAATGCTATTCTTCTTTTCTGCATTTTTTTATAGTTGTGGACTCTTGAGCTTGTCATCTCACTATTGGATATGACTAACTCTTCTCCTTGAAGAGTCCTAACCCTTGTAGTCTTTATCCCAATGTGTTCTACAGTTCCAAAATCATCTCCTATGACTATAAAATCTCCTTCCTCAAATGGTTTATCATAAAATATTGAAAATGCCCCAAATAGATCTCCAAGAACTGACTGGAGTGCAAGTGCGATTGCAATTCCTCCGATTCCTAGACTTGCAATCAAAGGAGTTATTTCAATTCCCAAATTTGAAAGAACCATAAGGATGGCGATTATCCAGACAAAAGCTTTTGATATGGTCGCGATGACTTGTATCATTGAAGATTTGTTTTGTTTTAGCTTCTGTCGCATATCCATTTCTTTTTTTGCTAATAGGTCGATAGATTTATTCAAGCCAACTACAATATAATATCCTATCAACAAAACGAGAATGTAGTAAAACCCTTTATCGAGATAAGCGGGAAGGGATAGAGTCTTTGCTGAAATGTAAAAGGCAATGTAAACGTAGAAAGGCCATCCGATCCTTTTGGTGAAACTAACTGCCATATCATCAATGTTAGTCTTAGTCTTTCTAGTTATTCTATCAAGTGTATTAAGGAGATATATTCCAAACAGTTTTAGAGCGATTATAATCGCGGCGAATATCCCTAAAGCTACAAGATACTCTCGTGGAGTATTATTTAATCCAAGGCTGCTAAAAAATTCAAGTAATATTCTATTAATCTCTAAGGCCATTTTTCCCCTTTTATATAATTAAACAATAAAACCTCTGTTTTTATAGTTTCCCCAAAGGTTTTCAGATTTTTAAATTCTCATAATCTGGATGCTTGGCGACTCTGCACGGTAGAAAACGTCGGTAAGAAAGGAGGATTGATTGTCAAGGGGGCTCTGCCCCCTTACAGCCACGTCCGGGTACACCCTATTTCTGCATTTCAAAGGCACTCTTTTGTAACTATTATTTTCCCAACAGCATCGGGGTTTAAATAAATTGTCGAGATCGAGTGGATAAGACTTTACCTCACAAATTTTCATCAATAAACTTCTTTAATGTAACTAAATCTCGTTTATCTTTATCATAATAAAAAGTAGTTATCCCAATAGATTGGGCACTTTTTACCGCATCCGCATTATGCTCAAAATAGACTACATCGCTTGCTTTTAAGCCAAAATGCTTAAGCATCGTATCAAAATATTTTGAATCAGTTTTATTGGGATTATGCTTCAATGTAAATACCTCATAAGGCATGCTTTTCAAGCCAAATTTTTCAATTTCCTCATCGTCAGCATTAGTCAGAATGATCTTTCTGTTGGGGTATCCCTCAAGCATTTTATGCATTTCTTCAAAAATTCCTTCTCCCTTGATTACAAAAGCATTAATTGCATCAACAAAGATTGTTTTCATAATTGCCTCTTTCAATAATTCTGGAAATTCTTCAGTCCCCATATCCTCCAAGGTATAATGTCCTCTGCCTTTAAGCTCAATTATTTTTCCATCTAATGCTCTATGAAATATTTTCAAACTTTTCTTGCCGTCTTCTTCTTCATTATCCGAGGCAAACATAACAATCCATTTGACTCTTGATTTGATTGATTCATCGATAGGATAATCATAGAATTCTTTTTGGATTTTATCATTTTTATCTGGAATTTTCCAAGGAGCTACAAGAATCAATTTTTTGATTTTCTTTTTTGTTTCCCCCAGCCATCTACTCAGAAAAGCACAACCACAGCTATGCCCTATCAAAATAGTGTCTTCATCAACATTATACTTTTCAAATTCTTTCTTGAATTTTTCATAATTAGGTTCCCAGGGCGAAGGCATAAGAGGGGTTTCTGTTTTTATGCCCCTTGCAATTAGCTCTTTTTTAATCCATTGGATCCAATGCTTATCATAGGTCCTTGTTTTGGGATCCATAGCCTTTTCCTCATCAGAGGGACAGCCATGAATAATAATTACATTTTTCATTTATTTTGTCTCATAGTTTTATCATTATCCCACTTTATTAAAAGTTATCTTTTCTTGGCCTCTGCACGGTCGGTAGAAAACGTCGACGACGAATCGCAATTTGTCGTCGGG
>JAHJTO010000055.1 GCA_018829845.1 Nanobdellota archaeon | reverse complement strand
GTAAAAATTCAAAGATTAAAAAACCAAGGGGTAAATATACGGTTTGGTTGAATATCTTATTTCGCAACAAGTCTAATATAGACAATCGGCACAATTATCAGGGTGAGTATCGTAGATGTAGCAAGTCCTCCCATAACTCCGATAGCCAGCCCTTTCATCTGTTCTTCCCCTTCTCTGAGTCCTAAAGCCATAGGCAGGAGGGCAAAGAAGGTGCAAATGGCGGTCATTAGGATAGGTCTTAGTCTAATCTTGGCGGCAGATATTACGGCCTCTTTTATCTGGAATCCTTTCTTTTTCTGCTGATTGATGAAGTCAACTAAGACAATAGCATTTGAACATTTGTATTTTGGTCATTCCTACTATTTCAAAATCATCTTGTTCATTCCAAATGTCAAGAATAAAGATTTGACCCCTTCTTCTCCAATTTTACTATGAATGCAAGATTGGTGCTAATCCTTGGTCTAGTGGCATTCGTTCACCTAAGTATCTGGTTATAATGCAATTTTTTCTATGGATTCCATATAAACTTCCAGTTTCAAGAATAGCTTGCCCGACACAACCACCTCCACAATGGTAGGCTAGTCTACAACCTCTGCATGGCCCACATACGAGTCTATCTGAATTCCGTAATCTTATTTCATGTATTTTGTCTTCATCATAAAATATACGGTTTTCCTCGGGAATAAATGCCCCATAGATAAGCTCTTGCAGTGCGCTATTGTCATGCCCAGGACCAAATTGGGCAAAATCACAACACGATACGAAACCGTCAGTAGTCAAATGCGGATATGGTATATTAGCTCTACAAAAATGCCTAGTTCTCTCATCAAAATTGGAAATGTAGAGACCATTATAATAAACGCCTAATTCCTTACCCTTGTTATGCGCCTCCAAAAAATTCTTAGCAAATTCTATTGGATCCCATTTGAATATATCATCCACTTTCCCATCAATCGTAATGCAGGCTGGGTGAGCATTTACATATTTGATCCCTAATGAATGAAAATAATTCACTAATTCAACTTGGCGAGTTATGGCATAAGAGGTAATGGTCGCTCGTACACCTAGTTGCATGTTATTATGATGTGATAATTCCTCAAAGAACTTCAGATTTCGAGTTACAACATCATATGATCCTTCGCCACCGATTGTGGGCCTGTTAATATTTTGGATGTCTTTAGGACCGTCAGCAGATATCCATAATATGTTGACATTGTTCGCAATCCATTCTGCTATTTGCTCCGAAAAAACTCCGTTTGTCTGTAATTCTACTAATAATTTATCACCCACTTTTTTATAAGCATATTCTGTTATTTTCTTAATAAGATCAAATTCGCACGTGGGTTCTCCACATCCATAAAAGCGTATATGCCTACTGGGATATTCCCTAAAGAAATCGTCAATCGCTATCTGTGCAAATTTAGGGTTTATTGCCTGATGTTCCTGTTTCAAAGCGATGCTTTTCTTAGTATAGCAATATGAACAGTTTAAATTACATTTTGTTGTAACAAATATCGATAAACATTGTTTTCTCTCATGTGCCATATGACACCTCTTATGCCAATATAAATCGCTTATAAATTTGAGAGTGGTTTAGACTTTTGCCAAAAACATTCCTCATACCATCTAACAAAGTTCTTTGTAAATTCAATATTGCTGAATCTGATGCCCATACGGACTTCATTATCTTTTGAATATGTTGGAAACCCAATTATCACATGTTTTTCTCCCACAATTAAAAATTCGATCGACCAAGAACTGTCTATCCACTTTATTTCTATCCTATCTTGTGCGCCATTCTCAGCAAATAATTGTTTCCTCAAATTAATGCTCCTTTGTTTAATAAATGGTGGTTTTAGATTCTTTTCCTTTTTAAAGGCAAAGACTACTTTGTACAACATTCCAAGTTTCTTCTTCTTTTCTTCCCCAATTTTTTTTGCTAAGGTTACCAAATAGTCATTGTAGGGCAGAACACTTTCGGGTAGATTGTTATCTTCTGAAAGCGGCCAAAGAGATGTACCGCGTATAATTTCTGATCCATCGCATTCTATTATCAGTTGTTTTGCCTCGTCAAAAACTGCTTCTTGGCCCATTAATAGTTTAGATTCAACGGCAAGAGTTATTGCTTTTTTGAAATCGCTAATAATCAATTGACATTGGTTATTCTTTATCTTTGATATATTTTGTAAATTGTTAAGTAATTCAATAACTTTTTCGTGGTTTTGTTTTGATTCCTTCTTTATTTCATCAAAGGTAGCATATCTTTCTAAACCAACAGATAAAGCGAGAAATGATACAATAAAAATTAGTAAGGGTAACCCCGAGCTATCAAATGGGAATTTCAAAATACTTAAGATTGGTACAATGCTTGCGACTTTGTCTAGTATCGGTATTAAAATACCGATTACTGCAGTGATTAATAATCCCCAAGTAGCTACCTTATCAGCTAACTGTCTTTTTTTTGATTTTCCGATTGCTGTTTGCATATGTGCCTCATAAAAAATGATCATGAAAACGATATTGATCAAACAATGTAATTTCTACCTCGCAAACTGCTAAGATTACATTTCACCGTCAAGAAAAAACAAATCTGTTGTTTTCTCACATGTGTCAATTCATTTTACCTCCATTGTAAGTTTTTGTTTTCCTGCTTCAATTATTTTTTCTCTCAAGGTCAATTCGCCTATTTCCTTTGTATTCTTTACATGTAACCCACCGCAAGGAATAGGGATATAGTTTCCAACCTGGCACCACCTGAAACCTTTTTTCTTTTCGTCTTCATAAGTTTTGATTTCTAATTCTTCCCGAATGTCTTTGTTTGCTTGTTCTAATGCTTTTTGGATTATCTCATTAGCCAATTCGTGCTTGAAAACTAAATAAGCTGAATTAGATTTTACTACCCCTGCCACAGCTCTTTCTTTAAACTGGCAATCAAAAACCCCCGCCCATAAATGCAATGCTGAATGTAATCTCATCATTTTATATCTTGTGTTCCAGTCAAGTTGTAAAGCAACTGTATCTCCTTCTTTAAATACTGGTGTTTTGTTTAGGATGTGCCAAATCTCATCTCCTTCCTTCTTTAGTCCCACAACTTTACAATCGTTTATTTTACCTACATCCCCAGATTCAGTTGATGTCTGAGGGAAAAATATAGTTTCTTCTAATAAAATTCTGTTTCCCTCTATTTTCTTAACTTTTGTTTGATGCTCTTTTAGATAAGCATCTTCATGAAACAATATCTTACTCATTTTAACACCTCCTAAATTTATTTACTAAATAAATTTCAAATATTGAAATCTTTTTTGAATTTCTGTGGACACAATACTTATTTTCTGCCTTTTTATTCTCTTGTCTGCCCCCTTTTCCTAATCTCTTCCACCTTTATTATTCTCATTCTAACAAAGGGTTTCCATTAAATTGAGATTTATTATTCTTATTGTAATACACCACCTTTGCGAATTCTCACGATTCTACTCTTATAATCAAACTCACAAAGTTGCCCTGATAGAAGTTTTGTTCCTATCAAAATCTCCGTTCCCTTAGATCGGACAATCAATATAGTCCTTTTCTTTCCATCAAATATAACCTCTCCAATATAAATAGATTCACATACAATCTCTCCTGTGGCAAGTTCATATTCTTCCTCCCCAAATCTATACCAATCACTTTTGTCAATAAGCTTCCCGGGTATGCTAATATATCCATTAAAGCCTGTATCAACAACTGCATCCATTTGAGACAAGTCATCTTTAAGTATCAGAGTTATTTCTACTATAGCATCGTCTTCAGAATTTATTTGGCCATTTAACATGTCAACAACCCCTTAATTTATGGGCAACAGGAGAGCCAATTCTGAACAAGCCGAACTTCTTCCCTGGATGCTG
>JAHJTO010000054.1 GCA_018829845.1 Nanobdellota archaeon | reverse complement strand
CAAGAATAGATAATTCTAAAGATTTTTATAGCATATTTCTCTAAGAAATTAATCTTGCGGGGATGCCGGAGTGGTCAAACGGGACAGGTTTAGGACCTGTTAGCTTAGTGCTTACCTAGGTTCGAATCCTAGTCCTCGCATTTTACCAATTCTCCCCTCCACCCCCTCCTACACTTTCCTGAACACATTCAGGAAAAATACGTTTGAATAAATTACTATCTTTTGCAGCTACTACATTTTCAACATAATAAACATCTCCTTTAGAGCAATCAGTATTCCATCCATTATATGCTCTTAATGCAGCAGCCCACCCAGTATATTCTTCTCCATATCCGCAGTTGTATTTCTTAGTTTTATCTTCGTATTTCTTAAAATTATCTATCAAAAAATTAGCACCATATCTAACATTTTCTTCAAAATAAAAAACTCCTTCTCCAATAGCTTTTGGATGAGAAGCAGTATTTATTTGCATAATCCCCACACTAGATCCAGAATCTCCAGACCTCAAGTAACTAGGTTCCCCTTCACAATATAAAGGATTATTTTCATACTGGGTATCTTCACAATGTTGTACTCTACTTTCAATCCAAGCAACCTGCAATACCAAACACTCAAAGGACATTGCTCTTGTTTGATCTCTTATTGAACTATAATCAATATCATTTCTTTCTTTTTTTACTTCACTTACTATTGCAGTTAATTTTTCACCAAGAACTCTCTGGCATTCTTTAAGGGTTGTACAAGAATCAATGGTTTCCTCAGAACCCCAGCTTCCTCCACCACCTCCTCCAGCTCCCCCTCCAACATCACCAACATCTGCACTTGTTGCATCTGCATCTACATTAAATATTATGGCAGCGCCATCATAAAAGTCGCTACTTCCACTTTCAAGAGAATTAATTAAATAAATATTTTCTAAATTGGGCTTCTCCCCATCATGCTTCCCCCCGCTTACAATAGTCGTGCTGACCCTCATCCAGTTATCTTCATCTGGAGACCACCACCAATTCTCATTAGAATATCTGTAATAAAGATCAGACACTGAAAGCAATGAAAAATCCACTTTGAAGAGACTTTCGTGGGACATTTCAACACTATCTGTTACTAAATCAGGCCAAAAAATAAACCCTTCTTTTTTATTCTTAATTGTCCTTTCTATAAACAATTTCAAACCTTCCAAATAAGATTTTTCTTGAAGAGAAATTATAAATTCTCTACTCCTGTCTGTAGATCCAGGCCCAGTATACTCAGAAACATTATCTACTCTAACCCAAGGAAGTCCTAATCCAACGTATTCGCAATCAGCTATCCAGTGCCATTCCCCACTAAAAAATTTATAACAAAGATTAGCAATACGTGTCCCATCCTCAAATTCAAACACAGGAGAAACATACCACTCATTAAATATAGACATATAATCACTTTTTCCATCATCTCCATCATCTCCACCTTCCTCTGCAGTTCCACTTTCTCCATCATCTCCAGTTTCTCCTTCACTTCCACCTGCAACCTCAGCTTCTTTTCTTTTCTTTTCTTCATTAAGTGCATCAATTCTTTCCTTCTCTGCAAAAAGAAGATTATACTGCGGAATTGCTATATTAGAATAAGCTTTTCCTCTCCAAAAAAACAATTGGGCTTTTTGATTGTTAAAGAAAACTTTATCAAAAATTGAATTGATAAGTTCTATTCTTTCTGTATCAGAAGTTTCTTTTTTAATTTCCTCTATCTTGCTATTAAAATTTTCTGCACTTAAATATTCCTCGGATAAATAATCCAAATAACCTTCACCAACTTCTCCCAAAGCACTTTCTTCTATGCTCATTGTCTTTATAACATCCCTCACACTTTTGGTATCTATCCAACACCCTATTCTATTATTTCCACAATACCCCACTTGCTTCCATCTTGCATTTTCCATTCCAGCTCTTGCATCAGTTCCAACTCCTGGATCATCTGTAGAACAAATTCTTATTATCCCTTGACTATACAGTGCAGGATCAATCAAATTATTTGCTGCACTCTGAATATTTAAATTCAAAAGACTATACAAACTTGAAGTACCAGATTTACATTCTTCTTCTGTTGTTATGTTTGTTTCGGTTGCCTGTTGAGAGAGATACATATCTTCAACATAATTAATAGCAAAGGATGTTGACACTTCTTTAAATCCACACTCTTCCTGCCCATTTACAACCACACACAATTCATTATATCCTGAAGGAGAAGTAAAATCTACAGTTTCAGAAGCATAATCTCCTTTTGAAATATAACCCGATTTAACGATTCTTCTCTGAGAAGTATCTTGATAGTATGAACTTCCAGAACCTCTGAGATAAACCGTATAATAGGCTCCAGAATCTTTTCCTGCATAAACATGATAATACACCTTATATTGAGAAGTAGGAGGATTAGTTACTGTTGTCAATGAAATTTCATCAAACTTGGCCATAAATTGTACTGGAGAATCTGGTTCAATGAGATTATCTAAAAAACTTCCCCCATCAGGATAAGTTAGAGATGCAAATGTGCCACATATTTCTGTTCCAACTTCTTCAGTAGAACGAACTTTAAATGCTCTATAAGATTCTGCGGCATAGTACTGTTTAAAATAGTCTATTGAATCTTCAGCAGTCTCTAAAGCCGAAGACATTCCTTTATATTCTCCCCCTCCTTTTTTATTTTGTCCTGTAATTATTCCCAGTAATTTAGGGAGGGCAGAATTTATTATAGGCAAAGCTTGTTTCCAGAAAAATTCACAAACATATATGCTATTAATCTCATCACATATTCCAACAGTCTCTCCAGTATCTAAACTTGTTTGCAAACAATCTCTATAAGATTTTTGAATTGAAATCCAACTATCAAGCCCTGCATAAATTCCAGTCAAACATACAGGAATGTAAACATCTCCCCCATTCCATTTTGCATTAGGATAACATAATGCAATGCTTCCAATTATTCCCGATTGTATTACATTCTGAACAGGATAATTTCCTCCTAAATTACATCTTGAACTTGGACACACAACAGGGTCACATACATTAAATAATAAGCTACAATCAGTAGCAGACATAAAATCAGTACACTGTAAAGCAGATGTTTGTATACTTGGTTCTCCAACTTTTATCTTTTGTCTATCTATAGAAACTGTAGTTATTCCATCATCATATGCTTTTTGGGCTGTTTCAATTGCATTACCTGCTCTTACTGCCAAATTATATGATTCATCTCTACTTAACCCAGGAAAATTGGTATATTCCTGTCCAGTAGCAAGATTAAATGATTGACATATATCATCTCCAAATCCTTCTAATTGAAATTCCTCTATTCCGTTTTCTGCAACATTACAAAGCCAAAAACTCTTTACAACTCTAGAAGCATCATAAGATGTTTGAGGGGTTTTTACTCCTGCATACCATCCATTCTTTAAATCAAAAGGAACAACAGAAGGAAAACCTTTGAAAGGAGAGATTTCATAATATCTCAACAAAACTGAAGGACTTCCATAAGAAGCTTTGTAAGTGTTTTCGTAAGAAGCCTTATCATATTTTTTAAAATATAAATCAAAAGGATTGTCTTCTACTTTTCCTCCATCTCCTTTAGAAATTTGAAGTTTCTCAACACCCCCTTCATTTACTATTTCATAAGTTTGTTTAACAACTCCATCAGCATCATAAATAATTACATATTTATTTCCTGTGCTGCTATCTTTTATTGCATAAGAATAATGTGTAGGAGAAGGAACAATCCCTCCAGAATTTTCAGTTATTTCCATATTTGAATATCTTGTATCTTTAAATTGAGCTCTATTTACAACCTGAATTTCTTTCATCTCTACTATTTTATCAAAAGAATCAACTACACTATTTCCTTCCATTCCTGTTTCTTCTTCAAAGGTATTTTCTTCCAAATATTTTTTAGCATTTACTTTAATGTCAGATAAAACAGAAGACAATCTCTTTTCTGCAAAATCATCACCATTATTAGACTTAAGATATAAAGAATAAAGTTCAATTTCTTTCAATTGCTTTTCAGTATACTGCCCATTTTTCAATCCATCTAGTGTAAGAATTTCATCTATGTCTTCTAGATCTAAATTTTTCTTTTCTTCTTCAGAAAGAGAATTTAAAGTTTCTCTAACTTGTTCAGAATAGTCTTCAATAAATCTATCTCTATCTACATAATCCTGAGCCAATCCTTTTCCCTCTTGCATATTCACTTCTTCAATTTTTCTAATCTTCTCATCTTGACTTTTCATTATTCCATATAACGCATCTACCTCTCCTTCAATAACAGAAGACCTATCTAAGAAACAATTATCCATAGAATCATACTGTCCTTCCGAAACTAATCCTGTACATATTTCATTCCATCCTCCACTTCCAGTCATAACTTCCTGCCTAGCAATTGATTTTCCTCCATAATTTGAAATGAAATTTTTGAAAGTTAAAATGGCTCCTGCACCTATACATGAAGCTTTCATTGTTTTAACAACATTATAAAGAGCATCCGAAGCCTTCTGCCATTCTGCTATAGAATCATTAAGAAAATCTATTCTTTCTTGAGTTCTTTCAGGAGAAAGTTTAAAGAGAGTGTTTCTTTTTTCTATTCCAATCTTAAACTTAAAATCTGTCTCACTTTGAGCAAAATCGGTTCT
>JAHJTO010000053.1 GCA_018829845.1 Nanobdellota archaeon | reverse complement strand
ATCAGACAGGCAATAAATATTATTGCCTTGGAGAAAATAAAAAAATTGGTGGCAAGAGTGTTCGTGTTAAAGAGATTTATCTTGGAAATGCAGATAGAATTTACGAAATTATGCATTCAAAAAAAGATTTAGAAGCTTTTCAAGCCGCATAAGAGCATGGCAATGAAAGAGGGATTGTCAAAATGCTTTGATGGAAGTAATTTGTACTATCGATTCTCAAAGCCCATAAGAAAAAAGCTGGTTGTTTTATTTCTGCATGGCCTTGGAAATAATTATACTATATTCTCCCATGAAGAATAGGTATTGAAAAAAGAGGGATATGGGGTGCTGAATATTGACTCGCGGGCCCATGGAAAAAGCAGGCCTTCAAATTCTTCTGAAAGGTTGTACGATTCATGTTCAAAAGATATTCTTTCTCTGCTTAAATTTCATAAAATAAAAAAGGTAGTGATTGTGGGATACCCTCTTGGAGGATTAATCGGCTTGCATTTTTATAAAAAATTTCCTTCCAAGGTAGGGGGAATGATCTTGATTGATTCTTCTTCAACGCTTTCTTTTAAGACAGTAAACAGAAAGATGGCCGTGCTTGCGCCTCTCGCATTTTCAATAAATTTTTTGGCAGAGATTTTAAGGCCAATTTTAGGAAGAAAAGAGGTGAACTTCAAAAATTTAAAGAATGCTTCAACCCTGAAGATAATTTTCTTTTCTTCATATATCATTTCGCTAAAAGACATTCTTCGATATGTCCGACAGGGTATGGCCATAGATTTGAAAAATATTTTTAGCAGAGTAAATGTTCCCGTATTGATAATAGAGCCAAAAAAAGATCAGATATTCAAACCAAAAAGCTTTTTTGAAATGGAAAAGATGATCAAATATTCTGATCTTGAATTTATCAATGGAGACCACTCAAAACCTCTGAGAGACCCGGTTTTGATGATTAAGATAATAAAGAAATTTTTAGAAGAAAATGCTGCTTGAAATCTTCATTGCCTTGTTTCTCGATCTGCTTGCAGACACTTTCACAATACAAAAGTGTTAAAGGTTTGAGGCGTGCTATGAATTTAGGTTTTGAGTCACAAATGAGTTACAAGTTATAAATACTCTTTCTGCTTAATTTATAGAGGGTAAAATGCTCTTAGAGATATTCATTGCGATGGCAGGAGGCATCCTATGTGGCGTTTGTACAGGCAAAGAGCCGTTAAGTTTGTAAGAAAAATAGGTTAATTCTACATTTGAGTTATGAATGAATTACAGAGTTTAGCTCCAAACAAAGATTAAAGCAACCGAAAGATAGAAAATCTAAAAATGAGGACGATAGGATTAAAAGATTTTTAAATTAGAATAGGAATTTATTTCTCTCTTTCTTTCAATGCGACCATTATACCTACAACTATGAGCGCTACCAAGGCAAGGCCAAGCATTGTGAATTTCACAATGTCACCCATATAACTCCAGTAAGGTATTGCTCCGGTTATAACAGTTATAACCCCTCCCCCAAGTATGCCTGTTCCAATTCCTTCAAATGAAAACATCAAACCGCCAGCTACAATAGCGACTATTCCAATAATTGCCAATATAATGAACTTTGTTTGTTGATAATTCTCGTTTGCTTCTTCATATTTTAAAGAACAGCCACATGACTGAGAATAATAGGCACTCCATAATGTTTTACAAAGACTTTGCTTATCTTCTGGGATTTGAGGAGTCACTCGATTTATCCAATTTTCTATTGATGGGCAAGTAGTTTCTCCTTTTTTCATTGGTATTTCAGAATAGGGGGTTTGACCATTACAGTCTGTTTGTATTTGAGAATTCAAAGTTTGTATTGCAGAAGTATAACAATAATCTTGATAATCGGGCCTATCACTCATAAAAGTTGTTGTGCCATACCATATGAATAGAGAGAAAACTACCCCTATCGCAATTGTTAGAACAATGCCTTTCATGCTAACCATATTTATTTTAAATGAAGGGATTATTTAAATCTAATGATGCTTGAAGTCTTCCTTGCCTTGTTTCTTGGAATTGTTGCGGGAACTTTTATAATACAAAAGTGTTAAAATTTGAGGTGTGCTATAAATTCGGGTTTTGAGTCACAAATGAGTTACAAGTTATAAATACCCTTTCTGCTTAACTTATAGAAGGTAAAATGCTTTTAGAAATATTCATTGCGATGGCAGGGGGCATCCTATGCGGCGTTTTTACCGGCCTGTTTCCCGGAATACATATTAATCTTGTTGCGCTAATGGTTTTTACCGCTTCTGGATTTCTTCTTCAGTTTACCCCCCCAATTGTTCTTGCAGTTTTCATTGTTGCAATGGCTGTATGTCATTCTT
>JAHJTO010000052.1 GCA_018829845.1 Nanobdellota archaeon | reverse complement strand
TGTGTAGTTCAAGATGTAGACCCTGCTTACACTACGAGGGATTGTAGTTTCTGTGGAATGAGAAATAACAAACTTGAACTCTCACAAAGAAAGTTTGTTTGTATAAAATGCAAGAAAGAACTTCCAAGAGATTACAATTCATCAATAAATATATTGGCTAGAGGTAAGGAACTTGCCTCGATGGAGAAAGCATCCAATACTGGGCAGTTTGTTCAGCAAGGTGCATCTATGAAGTCAGAAGCCCCGTCATTTATGACGGGGTAGTTCACAAGAGGCAAATTAAGTATTATACTATACAGAAACAAAGAATGAAAGCAAAAAAAGAGATTAAAACAGAGAAAGTTTCTAAGCAGAAAGAACTAGGGCTTACTGCTGACAAAGATGATTTTACAGAGTGGTTCACCCAGCTTATGATAAAAGCGGATCTTGCAGATTACACTGATGTTTCTGGATGCATAATATTCAAGCCGTCATCCTATGCAATGTGGGAAAAGATAAAATCTGAAACTGATAAAAGATTCAAGAAGTTAGGAGTTAAAAACTGCTCCTTTCCAATGCTTATTCCAGAAAAATACTTAACAAAAGAAAAAGAGCATGTCAAGGGTTTTGCTCCCCAAGTTGCATGGGTTACTGAAGCAGGAGAATCAAAATTATCTGAAAGGCTTGCAATCAGGCCAACTTCAGAAACAATAATGTATCCTTCATATTCTAAATGGATAAGATCTTGGAGAGATTTGCCCCTTAAATTGAACCAGTGGAATTCAGTTATTAGGTGGGAATTTGCGCACCCGGTGCCATTCTTCAGGACAAGAGAATTTCTATGGAATGAATTGCATACAGTTTTAGCAACAGAAAAAGATGCCCTTCAGGAAGGAGAAGACATTCTCGAAGCATACGATGATGTTGGAACAAATGAGATGGCATTATATGGATTAGTTGGGAAGAAAACTGAAAAAGAAAAATTTGCAGGAGCAATATCCTCAACAAAAATTCATTATATTCTTCCAAACGGAAGAATCATTGAAGGGCCATGCTTCCACTATGATGGCCAGAATTTCTCAAAAGCCTATGACATAAAGTTCCTAAATGAGAATGGAAAAGAGCAATATGGATTCCAATGCACATATGCCATAACCACCAGAATGCTTGGAACAATGTTTGCAATGCACTCAGATGAGAAAGGATTGATTATTCCTCCAAAAATGGCTCCAAACAAGATTGTGATTATCCCCATCCTTTTTGATGATTCGAAAGAAAAGGTTTTGAAGAAAGCAGGTGAAATTGCAAAAGATCTTGAAAAATTTGATGCCTTTGTCGATTCAAGAGAGAATTACAAGCCCGGATTCAAATTTAATGAATGGGAATTAAAGGGCATCCCATTAAGAATAGAAATAGGGCCAAGAGATTTAGATAAAGGGATAGTGGTTATTGCAAGAAGAGATACATCTGAAAAGAAGGAAGTCAAAATAAAAGATATAAATAAATTTGTAGAAAAAGCACTTGAAGAAATGCAAAATTCATTACTTGAAAAATCAAAGAAACTTTTCAAATCAAAAATTGAAAAAACATCAAGCTTCGATGAACTTAAAAAATTAATTGAGAATAAGAAAGTTGGAATAGTGCCAATGTGCAAGAATGTTGAATGTGAAGACAAACTTAAGGCAGAAACTAAGGGAGCAAAGGCAGTTTTCATTTCAGAAGATAAGATAAAAAATGAGAAATGTATAATCTGTAAGAAGAAAGCAGAATATTTTGTTTATTGTGGAAAGGTTTATTAGTTTTAGAGAGTGTCAGAAACACTGAAAAATCCTTTCAGATTTTTGGTGTGTCCAGAAGATTATCTTCTGAGCATTTTCCTGATTTCTAAGCACGCTGGAAAAACCTATTGAATTTTCTTGCTTAATATAGGGATTATCTCAAGGCAGCATTTGTTCCAAAAATCGACTATTTCTTCTGCCTGGGCAGACAGAACCATTATCCCCCTATAATTTGCATCATGCCTTATTCTCTTGAATCTATCCAGCTTATTAAAGAGGATTTTATCTTTTATATCGATGTCTTTAAGAGCATCCAAGCTGATTTCATGATTTGTCGGCTCATATCCTGAAAGCAACCATTTAGCTTCCCCCAATTGCCTTATTGATTCATAAATCTCCCTGAAAATGATTGTCGCATTATCCTCATTCAAAGGAAAAGTCCTGATTATTCCGGCGATTTTTTGGGAAGATCCGATAAGAGACTTTATTTTTTCCTTGTCCGGATGCCTTTTTCTCAGAATCCCTGACCTAAGCCAGATATTGATGAATTCTTCTTTCATGCCTCTCCCTCCAAAAATCCCAAAAGGACAATTCCATTCAATATGTTCGCAAAAACATTCCTATCCGCATTTTTGGGATTGAATAAGTGAATCTGTATTTTTTTATTTAAGAAAGATTCATATTTCTTTAAATTTTTTATATCTTGACTATTAAGGATAGTGTATTCCTTAACACCATATCCCTCCACAGCGATATCTATATCTGAAGTGGAGATATCATCGCCTTTTCTGAAGCTCCCGAATAATATGATCGCTTTTGGATTTTTGAAATGATCTGTGAGAAATTCCACTAATCCACTTTCATAAATAAGGCCCAAGTTGTAGACAATCTTGGCATTTATAAAACGAGGATTACTTTGATTTGCTTTTATCCTCCAGATTTTGCTTAATTTGATTATCTGTATGATGTTCTCATTCAATAAATTTTCCAAGATTCTTCCCAGATGAGCTTTAGAAACAGTTGCTTCTTTGGCTAAATCAGTAAGACTGAATTCCTTTTCAGGATAGTTGAATAATACTTTTAAGACTTTTTGCTTAGAGGTCCCCATAAGGAAGATATGGTATTTTTTAGGAACAAACGGTTTCTCCATATAACATACGTTACATTAAATAACTATTTAAACTTTTTGTGAGGGATTACTGAAATTCTTTTTCTAGCAATTCTTTGAATGTATCCATATCCTGTAATTTCACAACCATTCCGCATGCCTTCTCATGTCCTCCGCCGGTTCCACCCAACTTTTCTATGATTTTGGATACAATTACCCTCAAATCTTTTTTCCCCCCTCTCAGAGAAACTTTTACAACACCATCCCGGACATATGCAACAACAACAACTTTTTCCGGAAAATGATATGTCAATTCATTTGAAATTTCTGCAGAAATGCTAAGATCCCCTGAATATCTGAAGAAGATGATCTTCCCATGCTTCATATTTTTTGCCTTGTCAATCAGAACATCATATTTTTTCTTTATTTGTTCATATCTTTTCAACATGAATTCATAAGGTTTTTCTCCCTTCAAAATTTCATATGGTCCTTTCGCAGCAATCAATGCTCTCAACATCCTTATGACGCTGCTTGTCTTATCTTTCAAAGCAAATTCTATTATCCTTGTCAATCTTCCCATTTCAGATTCATATCTCATCTCAGCAGGGGTCTTGTGCTTCAACAATAAATCTGGAAATTCCCTTGCCAATTTTGGTGTAAAATCTGGAAGATAATAATCCCCGATGCATCCGAGCAGAGAAACCCATTCATCCTTTTGAGTTACTTTCTGACAAAGATATGAAACAGGTTCATTGTTTGGAGGAGAATTGGCCATCGGATTGTAATAATAAATTCCCTCTGAATTTTTTACCCCATGATGATCTATCCATACAACTGGAAGATTTCTCTCCCGCGTGTAATCAAAAAAATCCTCTTTAACCTCTGGCTTGTCAAGAATAAAGATTTTATCTGGATTAAACTCCCTTATCTTTCTAGTGTAACTCTCATCAAGTCCGGGATATGATTTAACAACGACCCCGTTTCCCCTCCCTATGAATCTTCTAAGCAGGATGTAACTTGTAAGGCCGTCAGCATCATTGTCAAAAAAGAAAAGTGGATTCTGAGAACTCTCAAGATGTTCTCGAATTTCGATTATTTGTTTTTCAGTTAACATTTTCAATAGCCTAAAATAAAGAGCACTTTTAAGTTTATCGATGCATCAATAATAAAGTGAATGAAGAAAATCTGAGGAGTTTCTATCCCCATCAACATTAACTCTTAGAATTTCTGGTTTCTTCCAACTGCTCTCAAGCCTCTTGATTTTCTTCCAGCCGAAGTCAATCCCCTGAATGCTCTTCCCCTGTTTGCTCTGTCGCAAACCCATTTTATCTTACCATCAGACCTTATCTGAGGATGATTCGGATCAACAAGGATTACTTCATAGAATGCATAAATTCCATCTTGTCCTATCCAGTAGCTGTTAAGAACTTCCATGTTATTGTACTTTCTTGCAACTCTCTGTTCAGCAACGCCTTGATAATTCATCTTTAATATCTTCAAGTTTGTCTTTCTCTTGCTTCTTCTTCCATGATTTTTGACTGGAGATCTTCTTCCGCCCCTCATCAATCTCACTCTTACCATTATAAATCCGGGCTTTGCCCTGTATCCGAGTGCTCTTGCCCTGTCCAATCTCAATGGTCTTTCAACCTTCACAATAGCATCGGATCTTCTCCATTCGATCATTCTTGCTCTTAACAGTTCTTTAGAAGGTTTTTTCCATGCTTGCTTTATGTAATAAGATAATCCATGAACCATTGATTTCCTAAAAATTGAGCATTTTTAAACCTTATGCTAAAAATTTGAAGGATTTTGTAATTCATTGTGACTAACTAAACAATCAACAAAAATATCCAAAGCGGAATCTTTAGGATGAGTCCATCAAGTTTAAACAAATCTTTGGTTACAACAATCCCAAGAGGAGAATCATTCTTTTTAATGAATTCATCTATTTCATTTAGATTCTCTTGAGGAAGATACATCCTGTATTTTGATTCTATGGGGACGGGTTTTCTTTTTATAGTAAGCACAAAGTCAATTTCTTTTTTGTTTTTCCAATAAAAAATCTCTGTTTCTGGTCCGGGCTCAAGATTATACTTTAATCTAGAAAGGTGATCAAATAGTATGCTCTCTACAACTATTCCTAACTCCGTCTCATTTTTCAGCAGTGAATCATCCAAATAATCTGAAATTCCGTTTCTAATTCCTGGATCTAAAACATACCATTTGTTTTGTTTTCTTATTCTAGCCTTTCTGCTTATAGAATAGAACTCAGAGGCTTTGATTAAGTAGGCCTTAGCCAAATATCTCAAATAATCTTTTAATGTCGGCCTCTGGATATCTAAGAGTCTTGCAGTATCCATAATATTCAAATGATTGCTTGAATTTTTTGCCAAAATTTTAAACAAATCCTCCAAGACTTTTGGATTTCTAATTTTAAAATAACGAACAATATCCTTAAAAAATATGAGTTTTATCTTGTCCCTTACAGATTCACCAATCCGAGTATAATCTTTTTCTTCCAAAAATTCAGGATATCCTCCGACCACCATATATCTGTTTAGTTCTATCTCAATTTCATCTCTTTTTGGAGCTAATCCCCCAACAAAGTGTTCAAGCTCATTCTTAAAAGCGGAAAGGTCATTGTCATCTATGGATTTAATAAATGCTGTTTGTACCCTCTTTCTTTCTACAGCGAAATTTTCACCAAGGACTTTTTTATATCTTAGAATTTCTGAAAATTTAAGGGGCATCATAATGGAAGTTTTTATTCGGCCCAATAAAGATTCTTCCGTTCCCTTGGTAATCCAGATAGAAGAAGAGCCAGAAATGATAAATTTAAGATTATGCCCCAAATCATGCCAATTTTTCAAAATCTTTTCCCAGTGAGGCAGTTCCTGGATTTCGTCCAAAAATAGATAGTGAGTTTCCTCAAGGCAATCCAGTGACCTTTTAATTATATAGTTTGCATATGTTTTGAGTATATGTTTTAATTCTGCTCCACCCCGGTTAAGTTCAACCTCATCTATGGATAGATATAATATTCTTTTGGGATCAACCCCTGAATCAAGAAGGTCTTGGATTAACTGGTGGATCAATATAGTTTTACCTACTCTTCTTGGACCAACAATAGAGCATATTTCTTTTCTTTTAAGATTCTCACGAATAACAAAAAAATCTCCTCTTTTGAAAGAGTTTGTTTTGGATTCCGGAATAGGTTTTCCATCCCACCAGGGGTTATATCTATTCAGCACCCTGACTATTTCTAATTCTTCCATGTGTATTATATACTATACACTATTTATAAATGTTTGTATGATATACTATACACTTATATGATCTAGTTGTGTTATCCGAAAATTAGTTCTTAAGACTGATATTAATCAGCCCATGAAATTCACAAGAAAAAGTCTGATAGAGACTTTAAAGCTGAAAAACGAGGGCAGATCAAGCTATCAGGCGAGGAAAATAGCCAGGGTCTCTGTGAGAAGGGTAGATGAAATATGGAAAGAATATTTAATGACTGGGAACATTCCAGTCATTGGAAAGGGAGTTGGAAGGCCAATGATACCTATAGAACAATGGGAAATAGATATTGTAAAGAAATTTTATGAAAAATATAGAGTGTCTGTTGACACTCTGGAGAGATTGATAGAAAGAAATGAAAATATCCATCTCAGCCATTATAGGATTCATAAAATCTTACTAGAATTGGGATATGCTGAAAAGAAAGAAAAAACAGATGTTAGAAAAAAGAAATGGATCAGATATGAAAGAATGCACAGCTTGACTGCTGTGCATATTGATTGGCATTATACTGGAAAGATTTGGGTCTTTGCAGTAATTGATGATGCTTCAAGAAAGGTTCTTGCATTAATAGAATGTAATTCTCCGACGACAAAAGCATCAATTGAAGGAATGAAAATTGCTTTAAGATTTGGAAAAATCAAGCAAGTAATTTCAGATCATGGAGCCCAATTCATGAATAACATGGAAGGTTATTCAGAGTTTCAGGAATTCTTGAAACTGAATGGGATAAAACATATCAAATGCAAAATTAAGCATCCACAATCAAATGGGAAAATTGAGAAATGGTTTGGTTGTTATGACAAACATAGGAAAACATTCAAAAACCAAGAAGAGTTTATTTATTGGTATAACAAAGTTCGCCCACATAGAAGTTTAAATTTTGATATTCTGGAGACACCAGAACAAGCATTTATAAGAAAAAGGAGAAAGGAGTAAAAATGAAGAAACAGTTTAAGTTATCGATAGGAAATATTAATCGGATACCACAGCGGGAACAGGTACGGTAAGTAGTCTCTTTAGTGCATTGTTAAGCTAGTTGGTTTTTTGAAGAGAAGCATGCCTGACAATAAGTAATGTAAATGTCTTAATTTATACTTTTAAATGGGGGCGCATCCAGATCATATAAATCTTTCGGAACCCGAAATAAACATTTTGTTAACCGCGCAAAACTGCCTTAGAAAAATACTCCAACCGCGCAAAACCACATTTATATATAAAAAAATCTATTTTATTCATGATAATTACCGCGCAAAATAAAGATTTAAATAGTATTGAATCCCGCATAATAATATGAAATGGACGAAACCAAAAGGTCATGGTAAATCCAAGGTGGATTGGGCAGGGGACATTTTGATTAGTGAAACAAGCCTTGGCAAAGAAATAGATGATGCGCTTGATGTACTAGACAACTGGAGAGCTATTCATAAATACCCCTTGCATATTTTCAAGAAGAGATTAAAGAGCGTTTCAGAGAAGATAGATAATGAATCTTTAGCTGTCCAGCGATTAAAAAGGTTGCCCTCTATTATCAAAAAACTACAAAGAAGATATTATGGGAACGAACCAACCATGAAGCTTCCACAGATGCAAGATATTGCTGGTTGCAGAGCAGTTATGCCAAATGTTGAATTAGCAAAAAAACTTTATAAAGAAGGATATATTCATGGAGATTTAAAACATAAAAAAGTAAATGAGAAAGATTATATAACAAATCCTAAAGAAGATGGATATAGGAGTATCCATCTAATATACCGGTATAAAAGTGATAAAGAAGGGAAAAAAGACTATAATGGGTTGCTTGTTGAAGTACAAATAAGATCTAAGCTACAACACTTGTGGGCAACAGCCATAGAAACAGTGGATTTTTTCACAAGACAAGCAATTAAATCTAATGAGGGAAGGAAAGAATGGGTGGATTTTTTTAAATTGGTAAGTTCCGCATTTGCCCTGGTAGAAAATACGCCCCTTGTCCCAAACACTCCAACAAATGCACTAGAATTATACTCCCAGATTAAGAAAAGAGAAGAAGAATTACAAGTAATTAAAGTTATGAGTGGATGGACGCAAGCTATTCGGGTTTTCTCAGAAACCTCTAGAGAAAAACCAAATTTGAAATTCTTTTTATTAGAATTAGATATTTTAAGAGAAAAACTTAATATAACAGGTTATTCCAGAGGACAAGAAGATAAAGCAATTTCTGATTATGCCCAAGCAGAAAAAAGAAATCAAGGAAAGAAAGAATATGATGTGGTTCTTGTCGGGGTAGATGCTGCAAACGATCTGGAAAAAGCTTATCCCAATTATTTTGCAGACACAAAAGAATTTTTAGACAATCTAAAAAGAATATTAAGTAAAGCCTGATAAATTTTTCAGATCAAATTGCCTTATCCTGGGCATTGAACATGTTTATTTTTCTTCAATTATAATAATTCCATTCTTCAAAACTGCCTTAATTTCTTTGTCCAAAAATTCAGATTTTTCGGCAACCTCTTTCGGAAGGTTTATTCGGTATTTGCAATATGTAGTTTCTCCAACCTTCTTATCCAGGACCTTCATTATTTTCATGGAAGAATTAGGAACCCGAAGTTTATAAAAATATCTGCACCTTAAGAAGCAAAACCAGTTAGTGTACTAGAGGGTGTCAGAGGTAAAAGAAGCTTAGAACAAGCAGAGTTATGGGCCTATAAAACAAGCGTTTTCTGAATATTTACCTCTGAAAGTAGCTTGCTTCTCTTCTTGAAAATTTCAATAGGAAGAAGCATCCTTGTTTGGGCTTTTGCAAGTGCCTCATTGAGATTGTCAAAAGCTTCTGGTTTTTTAGATAAAGCATTTTTAACAACTTCTCTCAAAATTCCAACCCCGCAGGGGGCATAATACTCTTTTCTGCATTCCCTGAGAACAAGAATGGATGCCTGCTTCCTTATTTTAGAAAGATGCTCTGAAATAGGAAGCCTTACTGCATAGTATCCCCCTCCAACGCTTGAAGCATAATCTTTTCTCCCATACCAATTCTCATAATCCTGCATAAGATGCATTTCAAGCTCTGGATTCCATATGCTTCCTGGCATCTTTGCCTCTAAAACTTCAAAAGAGAACTGTCTTGGGAGCATGATTATTTCATAATGATTCCCCAGATATTCTGCGTTAAAAAGAAGATAGCTGTTTATAGTGGGATAATATCTTACTTTGTCAATCATCTTTTCCGAAAGATTGCTATCAACCGATGTTATCGCCCATCTTGTTGGGACAAGTTTTCTCCTAAGCTTTGTCCCCAACAGTCCTGCAGAAAGAAGCTTGATTATGTTGCTTACTGGAATTTTATAACCATGAAGCTCATCAATGGAAGTTGAAGCTCTAACATCGGTATCATTAACTGCCTTTTCAACCTTATTATTTACTGAACTATTCTCCTCAAATCTTGCAAATTGCAAAGGAGCAGGATTCCCTATAAGGGGCATCCTTGAATCGATGTATGCATTCAAAACAGGTTTTTTCTTTAGTTTAAATTCAAGAGCAGTGGATTTTGAAGCCATTGCAACTTCTTGCATTATCTCAAGAAATTTGCTCTTTCTCCCATTTTGATATGAAATGAATTTTGAATAGATCAATGAGGACCTGTATGAAAGAATTTGGGGAATGCTTGAACCCATTTCAAACCATTTTTCCGGCATGCTCAATTTTTCAGTGTCTCCATAATGCATTGGGGAAAGAATCCCAACATTCATGAAAGGATAATTGTGCCTTCCAACAAATATTTCTGGAGGAGATGATCCAGAAAACTCTGTTTTTAACTTCGGATAGAAATCCCTCATTTTTGCGAGAATGGGGCATGGCTTCCCGCATAACCCCTTCCCCTTGCATACCGAACATTGCATGTAAAAAATAACAAAATTTTTGCTTTTATAGTTTTATCTGCTGAAATGATTGCTTATCATTTGGGTTTTATGAGGGTGTTTATGTCTCAGATAGGCGGCATAACCCAATCCAACAATAAGACCCCCAAAATGAGCAGTGTTTCCTATTGGCAAACCTGCGGAAATTGTCAGAAGCCATAGAACCCCCATTATTAAAATTACTCCAAACCACATGGGCATTGCAATGGGTATAAACATTATGTAAACGGGCATTTTAGGGGTAAGAACTGCAAGCATTCCTGCAATTCCAAATATCGCTCCAGATGCACCCACAGCCGGAATGTTTGGATTGCTAAATAATATATAGAAAACCGAGCCCATTATTCCTGAAATGAAATAAATCCATAGAAATCTCTTTTTCCCAACAATTTTTTCTAAAAAAGATCCAAGGAACATAAGGGAAATCATATTTGCAAAAAGATGAAACACCCCAGCATGCATGAACATGCTTGTGAGTATCGTCCAGAGATTCTTTCCATGCATCACATCACTCGGCTTCAAAGCAACAACATCAATAAAATTTGGATAAAATAAACTTATCACAATTGCAATAAGAAAAAATAAAACATTAATTGCAATCAGCCAGAATGTAGCAGGAAATCTTAGAATTCTCATGCTTGGAAATTCCTGCCGAATTTCTGGCATGACAAAAATCTTTGATTTTTTATCATTTTTTACCCTTTCTTTTTCGCCTAACACCCTTGGCTTTGGATGTGCCAGAAACTCTAAAAAATCTCTTTGGACTTTTGGCGCGCCTAGAAGTTAAACTTCTGAGCATCTTTGACTTCCGAGCACCGGTTTTCTTTCCAGACACTTTCAATTTTTTCTTTTTTGCTCTCGCCTCTTTGGCTTTAAGCTTTACTTTGATAACTTTGTTTTTCTCCCTAATTGCTTTCTTTCTTGCTATGGCCCTTTTTTCCTGCCTTTCCTTCTTCTTCTTTTCCATATCCTTCACATCCTTCTTCTCCCTTTCAACATGTACCTTGTCAAGCTCTACTTTTATTATGGATATTTCGGCTCTTGCCAGGTCTATCTTGCTCTTAAGATCTTGGATTTCCTGTTCAAAAGATTTGAATTGTAAAAGCTGTCCGCACTCCTGGCATTTGAAATCATGCAACATTGCATTTTCATCACTTACTTCAATACATTCGGAAGGACATACATAAAATCGCTTGCTCTGTCTGCTCTGAAGAACATGTTCATATTGATTTATCTCTTTTTTCTTCATCTCAGTCAACTTTTCCATGGATTTCTGATAATTTATTGACCAAGAGTATATATACCACCCCTTTTTCACATCCTTTTTTCTTATGGAGTAGACCATTCCTTGGGCCAGCAATTTGTAAAGAATATTTCTTGTCTGATTTATTGTAAGTTTCAGCCTTTCCGCAATCTTAAATTCATTTACTGGCTTTCCCCCGGATATAATATCCACTATAACTTCTGTATTCTTGCCAGATATTTTACTTACCAGTTCTTTCAATAATTCAGTTTTTTCCTTAAGCATATTGAGATTACTACCTTTTTTCCTTCTACTTTAGAGAAATATACGTAAATCTCCATAAATAAATACCTTTTCTTTTTCTGTTGTCACTGGAAAATGCATATAAATCTTTATATAATAAAAAACTGCTTTTTATATAACCAGTTTTTGTTATGCCAAAAAGCTTTGCTTTTTCAGCATACAAAATTTCAGACCCTATAATATAACAAACAAAATGGCCTTTTTCAAAAAGAAAAAAGATGTGGGGGAATTAAAACTGCCTGAATTGCCGATATCCGCATCCTTTCCTGAACTGCCAAGAGAAGAAGAAAGTTCTATGCCTTCACTTCCTTCATTGCCACAATTGAAACCAATGCCTCAACTTCCACAGCTTCCGCAGTTTTCTCAGCCTCAAGCTCAAAAGATGCCACAATTTTCTCTTGCAATGCCTGAAAGAGAAATGCCTTCCCCAAAACCAATGATAATGGAAATGGGTGGGGAAAGAAAAATGCCTGGAACAAGCCCGGTATTCGTTAAAATGGACAAATTTAAAGATGCCATGGCTAATTTCGAAGTTATCAAAAAGAAACTTCAAGAATCATCTTCACTTTTAGAAAAAATAAGAGAGACCAGAGCAAAGGAAGAAGAAGAATTAAATGAATGGGCTGAAGAATTGAACATTATCAAAGAAAAACTTCTTCAGATAGATAAAAAAATATTCAGCAATATAGATTAAATCTCATTTTAGAAGCATGAAAAAGAACCATGAAAACTCTGATGTTTATGTAAGGCTTGATTCTTCTAGCGCCCATGATGCAAAAAGAGATCTTCTTGAAATGACTGAATCAGTTATCCATATGCAGATGATTTCTGAGAAGTTGAAAAAATTTCAAAAAGAAGAACTTTCTGGAAGAGATGGCTCAAGGAAACAACTGAAAATGATGACCTCTGAGATAAATCAAATAATGGCAAGAATGCCAAAAGTTAAGGTTGAAAAAACAAGGGCAGAAAAAGTTCATGAAATTAAAGTTGAGTCCGCAAAAACAAAAGGAGTTTTAGTTCCAAAGAAAGTGGAAAGAAAAACCCTCAATCAAGAGCTTGAAGACATAAGAATGAAGATTGAGAGTTTGAAGAAGCAAGTATAAGACCGTTCTAGATGTGAATTATTAAATTAATCTTAACAGTTATTTCTTCTTAAGTTTTTTTATTGCCCTGAGATACATAGTAGATATGTTTCTCTGATCCTTTCCAAGCATATTGGCTATCTCAACATGTTTGAGATTATTCTCCCTTAAGTAGATGATAAGAGATTCTAGTATGCTGAGTCTTCTGTCTTTGAATATTGAAACTGGAATGTCTATTCCCTCTGCTTTCAATTTATCCTTCATCTTCTCTGATGCATTCTGGTATGTTACCCAAATTGTTCTGTCATTTCTGTTGATTGCAGATGCAATCTCGCTGAATTTCATCTTGTGATTCTCTTTCATATACTTCACAAGATTTTCTGCAGGGCCCATTTGGCTGTTCTTGAATATTCCTATTGGCACAGTTTCCAACTTCTCTCTTCTGCCTGCCTTTTCCTTTACCAAGGAGGCAATTTCATTCATGCTTACTCCGTATTTTTCCCTTAGCTGTTCATTTAATAAATCAATTAGTTCCTTTTTCTTCTTTCTTCTTTTCAATCCAAACACAGCAAGCAATGCGGCAACCTGGATATACCATGGATTGCTCAAAGAAGAATATGCTTGCTTGATTATTGTTGAAGGGATTTGAGGAATACAGTAATACAATTGTTCCTGAGCATTTCCTAAACTAAGATTTCCATTTGGCAATAAGGCATTGTTAATTGTGACATTACTTGCATTGACCATATTCTGTCCGGAACAAACATTTTCTGAATTCACGTTTACTGTGAAGTTTTCAGCAAAGATTGCATAATTAGGATCTGCTTCTCCTCTGAGATCATATGCCATTACTTTTATTGTGCTTACATTGACATTTCCAGTATTATTTATAAGAGTTGAATAATCAGCAGTTACATTTATTGCTCCTCTGTTTGCAGAAGGCCATGTTATCACAGAAGGAGAAATCTTAATGGCAAGCAGATTATGGTATGTGAAATTCTGTGAATTATTTATAGCAGACAATGCAGAATTATCTTCCACATAAGTCGAAACATTCCAAACTCCAGCATCATCAAAGTACCACATATCGATTGAACAAGAGAAATTTATAGTATTCGAATCAATATTTGAAACATTAACACAACTTCCTTCTCTCAAAACCCCATTCTTTGTAAAGTTTGCTGTAGCAGAACTTACATTTATGTCTGAAGCACCATTTGCATCTGATACCACAAATGAGAAATTCATTTGGGTTTTATTTTCTTCAGTAGGATCAGAGCTGTTTGCTATTGAAACCGATTCTATTATCGGGGCAACATTTGCAGTATAATTCAAAGTATAATTTCCTTCAGCACTCCAAGCAGAATTGCTTGCATTATCATAGCCTAAACAATTCCATTTCCAGGCATCATAATAAGGAAGCGTATAATTCCAGGATGTTGAATTAAATGTTCCAGTAAGTGAAGTTGTATTGCTGTAATTCAAGCTTCCAGTTGAATTCCAAATATATAATGTCAAATTAGAAATCTGGTAATCATCAGTTATATTGCATGAAAATGTCTGCAAAGCTGTAGATGTTATTGTATTGTTCCCAGGGCTTATCAAATGAACAACAAGAGCATCAACAGAAAAATATCTCAATGCAGTCGTATTCATATTCCCTGCAGTGTCATTGCAGCTGAAGGTTATGTTGTGGCCTCCCTCGGTCAAATCTGTTTGAGTATAATTGAAGTAAGTATCATTGAATTTTGTCATGCTCACATTTGCTGCATTGTCTAAACTAAATCCGCACCAATCCCCCTCCTCATTCAAAGAAACATTGAAGTCGATTGTTGAATTTGAATAGATTATATTTTCAGGAGAGATTATTGTAATCTGTGGAGGGGTCGTATCTTCCCCAAAATAGCGAATGATAACGATACCAGAGCCACCAGCACCACCAACACCATCACTATTAGCACTTCCTCTTCCACCACCACCACCACCACCAGTATTTGGTGTTCCAGCTGGCGCAGTTGCTGAGCCGTAACCCCCGTTACCACCGCCACCTAATCCTCCAGTTCCTCCAGGTTTGGAAACTCTGGTATCACCCGCTCCGCCACCGCCACCTGAATAATAAGCAGAAGTACCAGAAATAGAGGATGCAGTTCCATTACCTCCATCACCACCATGAGGATAAGGACTAGTAACAGTTTCTCCAACCGCGCTCGCTCCGCCACCGCCACCCCCAATACCATAAGTTGCGCCATCCGTATATCCCATGCCACCATCGTATCCTTGTCCGGCTATTCCTGTCCCAACAACTCCAAAAAAAGCCGCTCCACCCCCACTCCCTCCGTCAGCACCAGATAAACTATCTGTTTGTCCACCACCATGTCCTCCACCAGTAGAATTAATAGTACTAAAGGTTGAAGAACTTCCATTTTGAGTGTAATCCGCACCACCAGTACCAACCGTTATCTCATATGATTGAGCAGTTACAGCATAAGAAGCATTATAAATATAACCTCCTCCACCTCCACCTCCACCTATATTACTGCCGCCTCCTCCTCCTCCAGCAACAACGAGAACTTCAACATCACAGCCAGATGTAACTGAAAAATTGCCGTTTGATGTGAAAGTATGAATGGTATAGTTCCCATCCCGAGTTATTGTTCCGCCCGTT
>JAHJTO010000006.1 GCA_018829845.1 Nanobdellota archaeon | reverse complement strand
TTTTTTGGATTAGTTAAAAAACATTTTCAAAAAGAATCTGGCAAATCTCATAAATATCTACAAACCTTTAGAAATATTTGCAGGAAAGAGGACCTCAATTTAAAACATCTTTTTATATACACTGCTCCCCCATATCAAAGTTCTAAGCCTACTGAAAAAGAAGATTTTTTGATGAGTAAATATCAAAATATGACCGGGATGTTAAGAAAGAAGAAATAGATTACTTTGAGAGAAGGAAGATGTCAGAAATATTTTATAGACAAAGGAAAAGAAGAGTTTTGCCAAAAAGGAGTAGATGCATTAATTATAATGGATATGTATGACGTCCAAGAAACTTATCCAAGCGTTAAGAAGATTATACTAATTGCTTCAGACTCAGATTTTGTTCCTGTTATAGGGAGAATGAAACAAAAAGGATTTGAGGTTGTTATATACACTTATTTTGACAGAAAAAGAGGCTCTAAATTTTCAACATCGAATCATCTTCTTAATATCGCTTCAAAATGGGTTAAATTTGATAAAACCTATTTTGAGGATTCAAAATAGGCAATTGATAATGGGCTTCAAAGAAGAGATGGGAGATTTGAAGAAACCTTCCATTAAAAGCATTACTTCAATTTCAGTGTTAGCACCGGAATAATTCTATCACTCCAATCTCGACAATTCAAATGTACTATTTTTGTTATCAAATTTGTTGTAATTTATATTAGGAAAATGTTATCATTTTTGTTGTCATCACTCGTCGGCGATCAGATGAATTTAAGTACTTTGTCGATGATAAATAACATAGGAAGCAAGCAAAACTTGATAGGAACCACGAATTCAATCAGTGGTTCCGTTCGGGGCATATCCGACGACGAATTGCAATTTGTCGTCGACATTTTCCACCAAAAGTGCAGAGCGCCAAGACCATAATTTCTCTATCGCTTTTTGAAATTCATAAGGTATAAAAAGAGCGAATACTTGTGGGAGATATGGAAAGCAAAATACACGGCGTTTTTGATGTTGCAGTTAATGAGGAGATTGTGAAAGGTAAAAAGATATTTGTTGCGCATTGTCTAAATTTGGGAATAGCCAGCCAAGGGTATGGCTATGAAGAAGCAATGGCTAACATAAAAGAAGCTATCCAGCTATATCTTGAAGAAAATCCTGCAGAATCACCCAAGAAAAAACGAGAAATATTATTGCCACCAATGGCTACTAGATTATTCTTATGAAACTGCCCATTCTCTCTGGAAAAGAAGTAGTTAAAGCGTTGAAAAGAGCAGATTTTGTCATTATAAGACAAACTGGAAGCCATATTGTCATGACAAAAAATACTTCAGGGGGAAAAAGAACAGTTATTGTTCCACAGCATCCAGAATTGGCCAAAGGCACTTTTCTCAGCATAATTTCTCAAAGCGGATTAAGCAGAGAAGAATTCGTTAGACTACTAAAATAGTCAAAGCTTGGAGATTCCTCAAAACCTGTTCTTGAGAAGGAGAATGCTTAAAAACTTCCAAGAACCGAAAATAAAATAGAATGGCCAAACAAAAGTCTAATTTGGAAGAAATGACCCTACTAGAGATTATAACGGCAGACATGACAAAGAAGCAGAAAGAGGTATATAATAATATGTCAAAGGAGCAGAAAGAAGCTTATGAAAAAGAATTATGTGCTGCTGGGAGACATATTTTAGAATTAAAACGTAAATATGGCAATCTTGTCCCTAAAGTTTCTTCTCCAGAGCACATTTCTCCAACAGCATTTGGCTTGTGGAAAGATGGACTGATTAGTGAGCGCAAATTCGTTTCCATTTATGAAGAACATCTCAAAGAATGCTCAATGTGCAATAAAGCATATAAACAATATAAAAAGCAACATATTGGCAAGTAATATTCATATAAAATCTACGTAGGCATATTGGTTTTGAAACCTGTTCTTGAGAATGCTTAAAAACTCTTTGAGTTTCTGGCATGCCGGAAAGTTCCGCTTTCCAAGCATGTTTTACACGCCCATCAAAAATGCAAAATAGGTCTTCACCCGCTCGGGGCGCTTTCTTCTTATGGATTAAAAATTATTTGTGTTTTAAAAATACGAGGCAATGCCTCTTTTGTTACAAAGAGCCCGAATAGAAACATCAGCAGGGAGATTATAGCAAGGGCATAATTTCCGGAGGCGAGATATCCTCCTGATCTTAATGTAAGATATAGTAATGCAACAAGAGTAGTAATCAAAACGAAAAATGCCGGAACAAGGATGAATCTAACATCTTTCTTGGTGGATATCAAAAAAGATGCAACAACTAATAGCGAGATTGCAGCAATAAGTTGATTGGAACTGCCAAATAATCTCCAAAGAGTATCATATGAATTTGTAACTGCCAATAGCCATGCAGGAATTAGAAAAATTAGGGTTGTTAAGAATCTGTTTTTAAGTTTAGTGGACATTGTTTCAGATAGGACGTATCTCCCTATTCTTGTGGACGTATCTACTGAAGTAAGGATGAATTGGTTGACCATAAATGCTCCCAGGAGTGAAGCAAGTCCAACAGTCAATAAAGGAATATTCAATTGCCCCACTATGTTTCCAAATCCTGAAGAGAATAGGACTATCCATCCCTTTTCAAGAGCAACCTGGAAACTTCCTTCTCCAACGCCCCATCTTAATCCCGCAATAGAGACGATTGTAACAAATATTGCAAGTGTTCCTTCAAGAAGCATCCCCCCATATCCGACTGCTCGTCCATGAGATTCTTTTGATAATTGCTTGCTTGTTGTGCCAGATGAAACAAGTCCGTGAAATCCTGAAATTGCCCCGCAAGCCACTGTTATGAAAAGCATAGGCCATATTGGGAATGTGCTATTTGGAATATATGCGGGTGCATTGATAATTGGTCTAACAATCAGAACAGCAGCCACTCCGAGAGCCAATGTTAAGAACATTTGAATTGCACTGAGATAATCCCTGGGTCTTAGAAGGAACCATACCGGGAGCACAGAAGCAATTCCAGCATAGCCCAATATTATAGTTACCCATATGTTCTTGAGCAAAATTGGATCTGAAATATTCAGACTTATGGGATAAACATGTCCCATCCATGCAAAGAAGAAAATTATTGCGACCCCAATTAGGCTAGCAACATAATAATTCATTTTGGTCTTTTGAACTAAAATTCCAAGAATTGAAGCAAGCACTGTTACAGCGATTAAGGGTATAACTAAATCAGGCTTTGCAATTATGCTTTCGGCGGCAGATGCAGAAAAAACAGTAGTTATCAAAATAAGCGTAATTAATATCATGGCGCCAAATGCCCATCCCGCTTTGGAATTTAGATATTTTTTTGCAATGCTCGAAATCCCTTTTGCCTTATTTCTAGTAGAAGTAATTAGCGTTACATAATCATGCATTGCACCAATAAAAACACTACCTATTGAAATCCATAATACTGCGGGAAGCCATCCAAAATAGCTTATTGCTAAAATGGGCCCAATTATTGGACCAGCCCCGGCAATGGATGCAAAATGATGTCCTATTAAGAATGGTTTCTTAGAAGGGGAGAAATCAATATCATCTCTCATCTTTACTGCAGGAGTCACATTTTTATCATTGATCTTAAGTTTATGCTCTATAAATCTCCCATAAATTCGATATCCAAGAAATACCCAAATTGCGAATGCAATAACAATCCATATTGAGTTAATCATCTTTATCAGCCAAGCAAATCCTTTTTAAATAGGTTTTGCACAATTTAATAATCCTGCCAGATTTTCTTTTTTCAATAATTTTAAATATGTGGTTCTGTATGTCTTATAATAATAAAAAATCATCCTGATGGAGAATATGAGGGATTTAATATGGAAAATTGGCTAAAAAATATCAATCAGATTAAAAAATTTATAATTTTAGTCATGGGGATGACTGTTTTGGTCATAGGCATGTTATTGTTGTTTCTTCCGGGACCAGGAATGTTAATAATCCTCTTGGGGATTGTAATTATTGCAATAGAATTTGTATGGGCAAGAAGATTGTTAAAAAAGATAAATAAGAGGTCTGGGAAAATTAAATCTTCCCTACGCTTAAAGTTTAAATAAACATTTTAGGGGAAAAACTATGAGAAAAACTTATCAGAAAAAGTAAACCCTCCTAGGTGATTTTTAGTATTCCAAGAATTTTATCAAAAACCTCTGGATGTTTTTCTACGTTTATTATGCTTACATGAAGAACATCCCTGGATGATGGGCAATTGCCATTTATCTTGAAAGTTTGGACTGCATTGAAATCATTTTTAATGATAGAATTTTTAAGGGTTACAATTCCATCCCCATCTTGATTTTTATCCATCAAGCATCCAGAGCCTATAAAATTGTAAAGTTTTGTTTCTTTTGGTTGATATGCGTTGAGGTCATTTAGGAAATTGCTCCCTTCTTGCATCTCATTACATTCCATGCTAGAACCAAAAATGGGACACAAAGTGTTTATGGTTCCTGATGTGCCATTATTTGGAACTGCCACCAATATTATTTTATTTACTGGGGCTTCTCCATATTGTTGAAGATATCTTCTGGCAACTAATCCCCCCATAGAATATGCAATAATATCTACTTTTTTCTGTCCAGTCCTATATTGTATCATTTTAATCTCATTGTCTAGATTGGCTGCGTAATCTGAAATACTCAAATTCTTTTCATTTTCTTTGTAATATGTTGCGGAAACACTTATTAAATTTCCTGAAAGCCCCCATTCCCCTCTGGAAACTTCAGAGATGCTAGATTCAGGAGTGATTGTTCCAGCGTTGATATATCCATTTTTCTCCAATTCGTTTTGAAGAAGCTCAAATTCAATCGTTGAATAATCAGGGGAATTTTTTTCATTAAATAGATGGCCATGCACGAGGATGAGCGGGTTGAATGAGCATGAATCATTAATGCAACATACAGAACATCTTCCGAATATGCAGCATATTGGCGGGTTGTCCCCTAAATTAAATTTTATTTCCTCAATGCCAAAATTTTCAGGAATAAATGAAAAATTAATTTCCGGATATGGTTCAATTTTTGAGTCAAGGATTAAATTACAATAATCCGATGTTTCATCCAATGTTTCCGATTCATTGGATATGGTTGAATCTATGGATGAATTCAAAATAAATTTTTGGATTTCACTACTATTACAATAATCTTTGATTACATAAAATTTTTCAAGAATACTTAGATTTGTCGAGCTTGAATTAAGAGAGATGTTCTTTTCAATAATTATATTTTCTAAAATATTATCTAAAAATGTTGAGGTATTAATCATTATTGGATTGTAATAATCTTCAAATTGTGATTTGTAACTTCTTGATAAATTCAGATTTTTTGATATGATACTTTCAATAATTGGAGAAAATTTTTTCAAAATGGGACTTTCATCAATGGATAAATTAAATGAGCGGGAAACAGCGAAGATGATTGGAATCTCTTTTTGAGTATTGTTTGCAAATGTTACAATAGAATTGAATTCTCTTATAGGTTGAAATGAATCATTAATGTTCTTGGATAAATTTGAGAAGTCAACATCAATATTTTTATTTAAATCACCATATCTTTGCCTATTCCACATTTCGATAAGAGAATCCATTTTTTCTTGATAGTATTTAAATTCAAGATCAATCTGCGTGTTTTGGAGATTGATGTAATTTAGGCCCAACTTTAAATTTTTATATTGCAATTCAACTTTTGAATAATTCTCAAGAAGATTTTCAAGATTTTGCTTGAGTTCAGGTTTTAATTGCTGATATTCTTCCGATAGTTGATAATTAAGGGTGATTATTTTGGTTTTACGTATGACTGTGTTGTTTAGGGCACAGAATTCCGAATAAACATTTTGGCATTTTACATTAAAGTTATATATTGCTTGACCTTCCCCATATTTAGGAGCGACCAGTTCATAACTTTTTACATACTCTTGAAGGGAGTTGTTGAGGTATACTTTTTCATTATTGATTATGAGATTATTACTTGAATCTATAAATGAGATGTCGCATTCAGCAATACATTTTCCTTTCGAAAGTGCTCTCATGAAGAAAGTTACATTTGCAGACTCTCCAGAATGAATGTTTATTGAGCTTTGTGAAGATTGAAGAATTACTATGATTTCTCCAAGGGTTTGATCTTTTATTGAGAATATTTCGAGATAAACCAAACCATACACTATTCCGACAACTAAAAGAAGAAATAGGAAGACCCTGAGAAAAAATTTAAAGAATCCGAAAGTAAAATTTCTAAACCCCCTTTTATGAGCTTTTTTCATTGCCTCTTTTCCTGAAAAATGGGAGTTGAATGGGATTTTTAAAAGTATAGAACATGTATGGAAAATTTGCTTAAAATTATCAAGAATTTTTCCCAGAGAGGAGAGGATTATTCATCCTCACTCTCCCCAAAGTTGATTAAATTATTTATGGGGTTTTTCTTTATAAATCTTTGTGCTGTCGATAATAAATATTGTATTTCATACTATTTTTTACCATTAATTTCTAAAAAATTATCTCAGAAAGTATTATAAACCATAGAACTTATTTTGAATCAAAGACCTCGTAGCTCAGCCTGGCTAGAGCACTAGCCTTTTAAGCTAGGTGTCGCGGGTTCAAATCCCGTCGGGGTCGTTTTCACCCTTTTTGGGGGTCTTTGGCCTAAATTTTTGCGTTTTCTTCGGATGCTTGTACGCCATTTTATGTATAATTCGCAAAAGTTTAGTTGGCGAAACATTTAAATAGCATGTTTTTCACTCTTAAAAGTAGTGCTCATTTTAAAATGCATATCTTACAGCCAAAACACTCTAAGGCAAGCTTATCTGAATCTAAGGCAATGATGGCAAAATATAATATTTCTACGACCCAGTTACCGAGGATAAAAGTCGCCGATAAGGCTCTTCCAAGCGACATAAAAGTCGGAGATATTGTGAAGATTGAAAGAAAAACTGCCACTGGAGAAAAGGCCTTTTACTACAGGCTGGTTGTAGATTAAATTAAATATAAATTAAGATAAATTAAGATAAATTAAGATAAATTAAGATAAATTAAGATAAATTAAGATAAATTTTGAAAAATAATATGGAAAAAATAATAAATTTTTTACATGCCAAAAATTCAGGAGGAATTTTTTAGCATGGATGAAAACAAAGAACACCTGCTTGTGAAGAAGTTTTTAGAGGAGCATTCACTTGTAGAATCAAATATTCTATCATTTAACAATTTCATAGACCATAGGATGCAATTGATATGCCAAGAGGTCAACAAAAATCTTGTTTCTGAAGATGTCACCATCGAACTTGGAAAAATCAGAGTTGAAAAACCAGATCTTATAGAAGCTGATGGAAGTAAGCACCCCCTTCTTCCAACCGAAGCAAGATTGAGAAATATGACTTATTCTGCTCCAGTATACATGGAAATAACAGTAAGGGCGGGAAATGAATCAGAACACAGCGAGGTTGAAATTGGAAGAATCCCTATAATGGTCAAGAGTAAATATTGTCATCTTCATAATTTCACAAAAGAGCAATTGATAGAGCAAAACATAGATCCTGCAGATCCTGGCGGATATTTCATAGTAAACGGAAATGAAAGAGTTCTTGTGCTTCTTGAAGATTTGGCCCCGAACATACCATTTATCATAGAAGATGCTAAAGAAAAGGCTACACTCAGAATACTTTCTCAAAGAGGAGCATACAGAATCCCCACCACATTATCAGAATCTGCTGAAGGTTTGATGCAATTAAGCTTTTCAAGATTCAAAGATATTCCAGCAATTCCTTTGATAAAAGCCCTTGGAATAATCAAAGATGCAGATATTGCAGGATTGATAGGAAAAGAAAATGACAGTTTTGTCGTTAATTTATACGAATATGCAGACATTCATACAGTAAATGATGCAGTAACATCCATAATAGAAAAGACCGGAATGGTCGGAACAAAGAAAGAAGCAGTAGAAAAATTGAGATCAAGAATAGATTCTTACTTGCTTCCGCACATCGGAGTATCAGAGGATTCAAGAATAGAAAAGGCAATAACTCTTTGCAAGCTTATCAAACAATTTTCAATTGTAAAAGAAAAGAAGCTTATAACTGACAAAGACCATTATGCCAATAAAAGAGTAAAGCTTTCTGGAGATTTATTTTCAGATCTTTTCAGAGTAAACTTGACCATACTTTTGAGAGATATTCAACACAGCCTACAAAGATTGAGCAAGAAAAAGAAGATATATTCTTTGAAAACATTGGCAAAATCTACATTATTCACACACAGAATTGAATCTGCAATCGCAACTGGATCATGGATTGGAGAGAAAACAGGAGTAACTCAGAACATGGACAAGACAAATTATCTTGCAATGCTTTCAAAGCTCCAGTATGTAGTTTCCATGCTTCCAACAGAGCAGGAAAACTTCAGAGCCAGAACACTTCATCCCACCCATTACGGAAGATTCTGCCCAATAGAAACCCCTGAAGGCACCCCTATTGGTTTGAGAAAGAATCTTGCCCTGCTTGCTAAAATCTCAACCGCAGTTGTATTGGATGAAAAATCATTCGTTAAAACTCTTGAAGAGAACGGCATGAAAAAGATTGAAATCAAATAAAATGGAAAAGATGGACATACTAGTCAATGGAAAGTTTGTCGGAGAAACAGACAACCCTGCTCAGTTTGCAGAGAACATAAAAGAAAAGAGAAGAAAAAATCTTCTTCCTCCTGAAATGAGCATAAGAATAGATGAGGAAAGAGAAATAGTTTTCATAACAACTGAGACTGGAAGAGTAATAAGGCCTTTGATTATCATAAAGAATGGGGAGTCTATGCTTAGACCTGAACATTTTGAAATGATAAGAGGCGGAAAAATGCTTTTCAGCGATCTTATAAAACAGGGAATAGTGGAATATCTTGATGCTGCTGAAGAAGACAATGCCCTTGTTGCATTAAATATGACAGATATCACTCCCGATCACACTCATTTGGAAATAGATGCAATTGCAATGCTTGGACTTGTTACATCACTGGTTCCTTTCGGAGATCATGATCAGTCATCAAGATTGAACAGGGGAAGCAAGACTCAGAAACAGGCTCTTGGAATGTATTCTACAGCTTTCCCAATAAGACTTGATACAGATGTTAGCATTTTACATTACCCTCAAAAACCTTTAACGAGAAGTTTCGTTTATGATATTGTTCCATTCTATCCGGCAGGACAGAATATGGTTGTTGCCATAATGCCTTACAAAGGATACAATGTAGAAGATGCTCTTGTATTAAATAAGGGATCGATAGAAAGGGGCCTTGGAAGAAGCACATACTTAAGACCTTATAAGACAACTGAATTACATTACACCGGGGGATTATCTGATGAGATCACAATACCTTCTAAAGATGTTTCCGGATACAGAACCGAGAAGAGCTACAGATTCCTTGAAGAAGATGGAATAGTTTACCCTGAGGCCCAGCTTGAAGGTGGAGAGATAGTAATAGGAAAAACATCCCCCCCTAAATTCTTGACTGAAATGGAAGAAATGGCTATTGCAAAAGCAAGAAAAGAAAACAGCATCATGGTAAGACAGGAAGAGAAGGGAACAATTGATGCAGTATTCATAACAAAAGACAATGAGGGAAATAAAATTATCCAAGTAAGAACAAGAGATGTAAGGTGGCCTGAGCTTGGAGATAAATTCTCAACACCTCACGGACAGAAAGGAGTCGTAGGATTTATTGCCCCTGAGCAGGATATCCCATTCACATCAAAAGGAGTAAGACCTGACTTAATTTTCAATCCCCACTCAATTCCTGGAAGAATGACTGTCGGTTATTTGATAGAACTGATTTCTGGAAAAATAGGGGCATTGAGCGGAAAGATAATGGATGGAACTCCTTTTGGAAAACAAACTGTTGAGCAACTTGAAGGATTCTTGAAAGATCTTGGATTCAGAGCAGATGGAAAAGAAACATTCTATGATGGGGTCACGGGAAAGAGAATGGATGCAAAAATCTATGTTGGAAATATGTATTATCTTAAACTTAAATATATGGCAGCAAATAAACTACATGCAAGAGCATCAGGAAAAGTTACATTGTTGACAAGACAACCAGTTGAAGGGAGAAGTAAGGGGGGAGCATTAAGACTTGGAGAAATGGAGAAAGATTCAATCATAGGTCATGGAGCGGCCCTTCTTTTGAAAGAAAGATATGATTCAGATAAGGTCATTGTGCATGTTTGTGAAAAATGTGGAAGTCTTGCAATCATAGACAAACTTAGAAATAAAGAAACATGCCCTTTATGCAACAATTCAAATATCCAGCCCGTTGAGATGAGTTATGCTTTCAAACTATTGATGGAGGAACTTATGTCATTGCACATATTCCCACATCTTACACTGAAAAACAAATACGAATAAAATGGATTTCGAACATGTATCAAAAAAGGTAGGAGCGGTAACGTTTTCATTAGTTTCACCTGAGCAAGTAAAGAAATTGGGAGTCGCAAAGATCGTTACTCCTGAGCTTTACGATATGGGAGGATATCCTGTGGACGGGGGTTTGATGGACTTGAGACTTGGAGCAATCGATCCCGGAATAAGATGTAGAACATGTGGTGGAAAGTTGAAGGAATGCCTTGGACATTTTGGATTTATAGAAATGGCCAGGCCAACTGTTCATGTAAAATATGTTCCAATGATAGAACTTCTTTTGAGATCAACATGCCAGGAATGCGGAAAAATATTGTTAAGTGATGAAAATATCAAGAAACACAAAAATAATCTTTTGAAGAAAGCAAAGGATGTAAAGAAATGCCCCTACTGTAAAGCTGAACAGGAAAAAGTCAAGGTTGAAAAACCAACGACATTCATGTCAGGAAAGAAAAGAATTTTCCCAAGCGAAGTAAGAGCAAGACTTGTAAGAATCCCTGATGAAGACTGCAGACTTTTAGGCATTGATCCAGTTGCTGCAAGACCTGAATGGGGAATACTGACTTTACTTCTTGTTCCCCCAGTTACTGCAAGACCATCAATCACTCTTGAAACGGGGGAGAGATCTGAAGATGATTTGACACACAAGCTTGGAGACATCATAAGAAGCAATCAAAGGCTTTGGGAAAATCTTAATGCTGGGGCTCCAGAAGTAATCATAGAAGATCTTTGGGACCTTTTACAATATCACGTTACAACTTTCTTTGACAATGGAATTTCTCAGGTTCCACCTGCAAGACATAGAAGCGGACAACCTTTGGAGACAGTCACAGAAAGAATAGAAGGGAAGGAAGGAAGAATCAGACATAATCTCATAGGTAAGAGGGTAAATTTCTCCTCAAGATGCGTTATCTCTCCAGACCCATCATTGCATTTGAATGATGTTGGAATCCCCTATGAGATTGCAAGAGTCTTAACTGTTCCAGAAAGAGTAACATCTCAAAATATAAACAGGTTGAAGGCACTTGTGCAGAAGGGAGACGATTGGCCAGGAGCGGTTTATATTATAAGGCCTGATGGGAAGAAAAAGAGAATCACTGAAGAATTGAAAGCTGAGATTTTAGACGAGTTAGTAGTTGGTTACATTGTTGAAAGACATTTGACTGATGGAGATGTTGTTTTATTCAACAGACACCCATCACTCCACAGAGCATCTTTAATGAGCCACTATGCAAGAATACTTCCTGGAAAAACATTCAGACTTCATCCTGGAACAGCTTCTCCTTACAATGCAGACTTTGATGGGGATGAAATGAACGTTCACGTTCCTCAGACAGAGGAAGCAATATCCGAAGCAAAAACATTATTGAATGTTGAAAAGAATCTTATCAGCCCCAAGAATAATACAAATCTTCTTGGATGTATCACTGATGCGATCACCGGCAGTTATCTTCTTAGCATAAATAAAGTTTCAAAGAAGCAGGCAGTTCAACTTCTCGTAGGAATTGGGGGAGATCTTGACAGAATTGCAGAAATAAAAGGCGATGAAATAGATGGAAAAGACGTTTTCTCAGTAATACTTCCGAATGTTACACTTGAAACCAAAACAAAATCCTGCAAAGGCAAAGATTGTAAATTTTATGATAACTGTAAGAAGGAAGATTGTCCTACAAATGATTATCTCAGCATAAAGAAAGGAAGATTCCTTTCCGGAGTAATGGACAATTCAAACATAGGGGTTGAGGGCGGAGTTTTGATAAAGGAAATAGATAGACAAGTAGGGAGAAGAGCAGCTATGGAAACTCTTGAAAGATTATTCGCTCTTGGAACAGCATTCTTATCTCAATATGGATTCACAATCTCTTTGAATGATGTTAACATGCCAACACTTCAGAATTCCACATCAAACATATTAAAAGATGCATGGAAAAAGACTGATGAGATTATTGGTTCATATGAAGATGGGAGTCTTGAAGTTATTCCGGGTAAGACAAAAGAAGAATCAAGAGAAATGAAAATACTTCATACTCTTAATGAAGTGAGAAGTAAGCTTGGAGAATTAGTCAAGAAGGAAATCCCAAATTCAAATCCGGCAAATGTCATGATCAAGGCAGGATCTGCAGGCAATATACTTTATATTACACAGATGGCCTGTTCAGTAGGACAACAAGCGCTGTGGGCCAAAAGAATAGAAATAGGTTACTCTGGAAGAACTCTTTCATTCTTCAAAAAGCATGAATTATCTCCCTTGTCTAGGGGGTTCATCAAATCAGGATTCTTCAAAGGTTTAGAGCCATATGAATTCTTTTTTGGAGCAATTGCAGGAAGAGACGCATTAATGGATACTGCTCTTAGAACGCCTAAATCTGGTTATCTTTACAGAAGAATCACAAATGCACTTCAGGATTTGAAAGTTGAATACGACTTTACTGTAAGGGATGCTACTGGAAGAATAATCCAGTTTATGTATGGGGAAGATGGGGCAGACGTTTCAAGATTGCATCTTGATAATGTTAAAATAGATCCTGGTGAAGCAATCGGCATTGTAACTGCACAATCATTCGGAGAGCCTTCCACACAGATGGCACTTAGCGTATTTCACTTCGCAGGAATATCTGAGATGCAGGTCACACTGGGTTTACCCAGACTTGTCGAGATTTTCGATGCAAGAAAATTACCTTCAACACCCCAGATGGAAATATTCCTTGATTCTGAATATAACAATGATGAGAAGGCAGCCGCCTTGGCAAAGAAAATAAAAGAAATAAAGCTTAGAGACATCTCATCCGAAATTAACGTAGAGTTTACCGAGGGAAAAATCGAAGTCAAACTTGACAAATCCGCTCTCCAAAATTCAAGAATAACTGCTGCAACAGTTGTTAAGCGACTTGAGGAAAAGAATTATTCTGCTTCTTTGAAAGAAGATTCAATAATTGTGAATGCTAAGAAGGTAATTTCACGGGATAAGGAAGGATTCAAGGAGTTGTATAAAATTAAGGAGAAGCTCAAGGATGTAATCATTGCAGGAATCAAAGGAATTTCACAAATTCTTGTCAAGAAGGAAGGAAGCAAGTATATCATAATCACTGCAGGATCAAATCTTGAAGAAATATTGAACGTCAAGGGAGTAGATGCTGATAGAACAACAACAAACAACATCCATGAGGTTTCAGAAGTTCTTGGAATAGAAACTGCAAGACAGGTCATCATAAAAGAAATCAGAAAAGTCATAACTGAACAGGGATTGGATATTGATGAAAGACACATCCTTCTTGTTGCAGATACAATGACTGCATCAGGAGAAGTTAAGGGAATGACAAGAATAGGAATTATCTCAGAAAAGAATTCTATATTTGCAAGAGCCAGCTTTGAAACCCCAATAAAGCATTTTGTAAATGCATCAATCCATGGAAGCGTTGACCCTCTTAACAGCATCATAGAGAATGTCATTATTAATCAACCGGTTCCAGTCGGAACAGGATTGCCCGGACTTTTTGTGAAGATAACTGGAAAATTGGCTAAAGAAGATAAAAAGAAGAAAGCTAAAAAAGAGTAGATTTAAAAAAGAGTAAACTTTAACTGGAAAATAAAAGATGGGAGCAAAACTTGATCTGGATTTAATTTATAGCGTTAATTTATTCTTTAAGATAACTGGTGTCAGTACAAAATATTGCTTTAGATATAACAATTGGTTAATATTTGTTGTTCCACCACATCTAATTCCCAAGGCTCTTGGTCAAAAGGGAGAAAATGTTCACAAGATGGGAAGACTTTTGAAATGTAAAGTCAAGGTTATTCCTGAATCATCTCTTGAACCTTTTGTAAAGGCAATAATCTATCCTGTAAAATTCAAAAAGCTTGTTGCAGAAAATGATGAGATAACTATAATTGCCGGACCAAATTCAAAGGCATCCCTTATAGGAAGAGATAAGATACGGCTTGAAGAGCTTTCAGGAATTCTTAAGGATTTCTTCAGCATAAGATCTTTGAAAATAGTTTGATTTTTTAAGAAATTTTTAAATTTTGGATTGCTAAAATTCTTGAGCTATCGTTCTTCTTGCGACAATCCTTAAAAACCTCGATGCTGTAATGAAGCCAACATTAATAGGATAACAACCTAAAGGCTTGAGAGTCCCGATGATTATGTAAAAGTGGTGTGAACTCGGACTGGGCATAAAAACCTCCTGCGGGTGCTTGAAAATGTAAAACATTTTCGGCATGCCAGAAATTCTTTCAGAATTTCTCAGCATTTTCGTAATTTCAGCATCCCGCTATCGCGCTATCTTTAGGGAAGTTGATCGTTAAGAAACCTACGGTTTCTTACGGCAGAGGCCAAGAGCTATTTCTTAGAAATAATGAAGTACCAAGCATAGTGAGAAAAAGAGAGATTTTTAAACTAGATAATTTTTAGTTAATTGAGGTAAAAAATATGTCAAGAAGTCAAGGGATTAATGAAATAGAAGATTTTCCAAAGAGACTAAAAATATTTTTTGTTGTGATTTCCATTTTGCTGATTTTTGGAACAACGGGATTTAGTTTAATTGACAATACTCCCCTAAAATCTTCCTTTTTTCGAACGCTACAAACTCTCTCATTCATTTTTGAAGAAGAACCGGTTATAGCAGAAAGACTTTTGGAAATATTCTTAGCCATTGTTGGAGTGTTCTTAGTTTGGTGGGTCTTATGGAGTATTGCAGATATGATTCTTGATGGTAATCTTAGAAAATATTTAAAAACAAGGTTTTATTCATACAAAATAGGTAAGATGAAGAATCATATCATTGTGGTGGGGGGAGGAAGAATAGGTGAAGAGATATCAAGGGTGTTATATTTGAAAAAGAAATCTTGTCTGATTATAGAGTCTGATCCCCATGTTGTCGTTTCTTTGAAAAAGAAAGGCTACACAGTTATTGAAGGGGATGCATTAAAAGAAGAAATTTTAAAAAAAGCTAATATCGAGAAATCATCTAAAATAATTATAACTTTGCCAAAAACAGAAAGCAATATTTTGATCACCCTCAGTGTAAAAGAATTAAATCCTAAAATAGAAGTTTATTCTAGATGTGAAAAATCTTCCTTGGTTTCGAAATTAAAAAAAGTTGGGGCAAAAGTAGTGATTGTCCCTGAAATTGTTGCGGCAGATAAAATTGCAGAAGATTTAGGAGTTTAAGCTTATTCCTCCTGAAATTCTTATTAAAAATATTTTTTGTGCTCATCAATAAGTTCTTTCGCATCCAATCCATCTCGACAATCCTTAAAAAGGATCACCAGCGACATCAATCACTAATGGAAAGAATAACCTGTACAATTCCTGTATAGAAAGACGGAAATTATCGGTTTTCCCCATTCTGCTCGGACGGGACTACATTTAAAATAGAATATTTTGAACAATTTAAGAAAAATTTTTTTGATATTCTGGGTAAAAACTAAAAAATAATTTAGTTTGTCTTTTTTTCAATCTCTTCAAGAATTTGTTTTAAGAAATCTTCTGACTTAACTCCGTACTTTACTTTTCCGTCCCTTGTTCTTACTGCAATTGTTTTTGCTTCTTCTTCTTTCTTTCCGATAACAAGCATGTAAGGCACTTTCTCGAGCTGGGCAATTCTTACTTTATTCTGGATTGTTTCTGCTTTGTAATCTGTCTCAACCCTTATCCCTTTTTCCTTAAGCATTTCAACAATCTTTTCAGTGTATTTCATATTATCATCGCTCATATTCAGAACCTTTACTTGAACTGGAGCAAGCCAAACTGGGAATGCTCCCGCATATTTCTCGATAAGCATAGCCATTGTTCTTTCATAACAGCCTATTGAAGATCTGTGGATTACCATGGGCCTTACTTTGTTGTTTTTCTCATCTATGTATGACATGTCAAACCTTTCTGGCAGAGCAAAGTCAATCTGAACAGTAAAAATAGTATCTTCCTTTCCATAAACATTTTTCATTTGGATATCAAGCTTAGGGCCATAGAATGCCGCATCTCCTTCTACCTCTTCATATTTTAATTTATTCTTATCAAGTATTTTCTTTAGTATTTTCTGAGAACTTTCCCATGCTTTCGGATTATCAATGTATTTACCCTTATTATTGGGATCCCATTTTGAGAACTTATAAAAATATTCTGTCAGCCCAAGAGTGGTCATGATATATTCTATGAGCTTCAAAACTTCCTCAAACTCACTTTCAAGCTGGGAAGGAGCACAGATTATGTGCGCATCTGCAAGAGTGAATTGCCATGCCCTTATGAGCCCGTGGAGCTCTCCGGATTTTTCATATCTGAAAAGGGGAGAAGTCTCTGCATATTTTATTGGGAGATCCCTGTAGCTTCTCTGCTTGCTATTATAGATTAAAAATTGGAAAGGGCAAGTCATGGGCCTAAGAGCAAGATTATCTTTCTCATGTCCGAGAAAGGTGAACATCTTGTCTTTGTAGTGGTCCAAATGTCCAGAGAGTTTGTAAATATCAGTTTTTGAAATGACTGGGGTGGAAGTATACTGATACCCCCTTTTTATCTCTTCATCTTCAATCCATCTTTGCAATATTCTTTTTACTGTTGCTCCCTTCGGGGTGAATAGCGGAAGTCCTTTTCCCACAGCAGGATGAGTTATGAAAAGATCCAATTCTCTTCCCAGCTTGGCATGATCTCTCTTCTCGGCTTCTTCTCTCATCTTGAGGAAAGCTTCCATTTCTGGCTTGCTTGTGAATGATATCCCGTATATTCTTTGAAGCACGGGCCTTTTGGAATCCCCTCTCCAATAAGCCGTTGAAGTCTGAAGAAGTTTGAATGCCTTTATCCTTTTAGTATAATCAATGTGCGGGCCTGCACACATGTCCATGAAATTCCCATGCTGATAGAATGAAATCTTCTTATCTTCCAATTCATTCAAAAGCTCTAATTTGTATGGCTCTCCTTTCAGGAGTTTTCCGGCTTGTTTTTTGTCCGTTTCGGATCTTATGAATTTCAGATTAGAATCAATAATCTTCTGCATTTCATTTTCTGTCTTTCTCAAATCATCTTCGGTGAATGCGGTCTTTTTGTCAAAATCATAATAGAATCCGTCTTCTATTGCCGGGCCAATCGCCAGTTTTACATCAGGCCAAATTCTCTTAACTGCATCAGCCATTATGTGAGAAGTTGAATGCCATAACTGCTCTTTTGAGAAGACTTTTGGAGCATTCTGCACTTCGGGCTTAGCCTCTTTTGATTTTTTCTTAACAACTTTCACTTCCTTTTTAACCATAATATGAGAAATTGAAGGGATTTTATAAATCTAACTAGCTGGCAGATTATAACAATAAGCTATAAATATGGCCTGCAACATTGAATCCTATGAAAAAAGGATTATTCTTTATTCTTCTTTTAACCGCCCTTTATGTCTTCATTCCTTTTTCTTCCGCATCCATAGTTCTTCCAACATTCAATGAAGGATATAGCCTCGGAGATGACTTTGTTGTCAAGATCTCAATCGAGAGAGAGTCTGCATTTGAAGGCTACTTAAAACTTAACCTAGAATGCGATAATTCTTCAAATAATTTCTTCTTGCTCCCAATAGCTCTCAAGGCAGAATCTTCAAAGAATATCGATATCCCCCCAATAACTTTGACGAAAACTGGAAGATGTTCTGTTCATGCAGTAATTGAAAATCAAAACAACAATAAGATTGAAGAGCAAAGAAGCAACAATTTTATAATAAGCGATTTCATAGAGGTAAGCATAGTCACAAATAAAGAAATATACAAGCCTGGTGAAAAAATAAAGATTGAGGGAACCGCCATAAGCTACAATAAAAAAGAAGTTGATGGAGAAGCACTTATCTCCATAGACAACAGTTATCATGTAAAAGTAACCCGTGGAAAATTCTTACTTGATGACGTTCTTTATGAAAAGATGGGGAGCGGAAACCATACGGTCAAGGTAATGGTTGACGACGGCAAGGGAAATTTTGGAGATGTAAAAAAAGAGATAACTATCTTGGTTATTCCAACTTCAATTGAGGTTTCATTGAATAAAACAGTATTCAATCCCGGAGAGAACATAGAAGCTACAGCAGTATTGCTTGATCAAGCCGGCGAGACAATAGACTCAGAGATTATCCTCACATTGTATGATTCATGGGGGGCAGAAATAAAAAGAGAAAGCACAAATGATGGAATATTCGAGTATGCTGGGAAAAATTCAGATGTTTCTGGAAATTGGTGGATATATGCCTATTCAAGCAATCTAAAGACAAGGAAATTTTTATACATAAACGAAATCAAAAGCATAGACATTAAGATAGATGGAAATATTCTCAATGTTACAAACATCGGGAATGTTGGATATAACGGACCAGTTGTTTTAAAATTTAAGGAATCAGACAATTCTGAATCCAAAACGTTAAATATTAATCTGGGTGTAGGACAATCCAAACTTTTCACATTAAGCGGGGATGGCAGTTATAAAATAGAAATAAGGAGCAATGAATTCAGCAAAGAGCTGGGTGCTTCCTTAACTGGCGGAACTGTCGGGGTGGACAATATTGAAAGTCCCTGGAGAAAAATAATTGCAATAACATTCATATTAATTCTGATAATAGCCGCAGGAATTTTTGAATTCAAAAGAGAAAGGAAAATAAAAATAAAGGAAATGACAGTTAATGCCAGCAAGATATGACGGGCTAAAAAAGAAAATGGAAAAAAAGAAAATTCTTGTGTTCGACTTTGATGGAACGATTGCAGATTCAAAAAAACTTTATGTCAGCATCATCCAGGATTCACTTGCAAAGGCATCACTAATTTATCCAAGAAGCCATATTGTAAAGGCTTTGGGACCAAAGCTCGAAACCTCCCTATTGAACATCAGAAAGTTTGACAAGAAAACTCTGAAAAAACTTTCAAGGGAAATAAATGATTTTGTGATAGGCAAGGCAGAATCTTTGAAAGTTTGTCCCCGTGTAAAATCAGAGTTGAGAAAGCTCAGAAAATCGGGAAAATATAGGATTGTTCTTCTTACAAATTCGGTTAAAGCATTCTCGATTGCATTCCTAAAGAAAAATAAAATGCTGGATGACTTTGATATTATCCTTGGAAGCGAGGATTTCATGGACAAGCCCAAGGAATTAAAAGAATTGGCAAGGAAATTCAAGGTTAAAATCAAAGATATTGTTTACATAGGGGATAAGATCTCAGATTATAAAATCGCAAAGCAATCGGGCTCTCAAATAATCCTTCCGCGTGCCTGCTCATGGGACAAATCAGAGATAATGGACAAGAAATATTCCAAAGTCAGAATAGAAAATTTGGGGAAGATTGAAAAGTTAATCTGATGCTCCTTCTTAGATTCACTTCTTTTTTCTGATTTCAACAAGCTGAAGATATGCTTGAACGATTGCCCTTTTGATTTCAGGATGGACTTTTTCCATGTTATCAAGCATTGTTCTTGCCGAAGTTTTCTTCTTAGTGTTCCCCTTAAGGTGCTTTAATGATGCATAGATCATCATCTCCTGTTCTGTAATGAGAAATAATGGCCTGATTATCCTTGGGGATTTTGGAGAAAGATCAACATTCTTATTTGCGAACCAGGATTCCATCATTGCAGTGGCAATGTCATCTGTGGAATCATCCAATGCTATAATTTTTGAATCATTCTTTAGAAATCCAAATTTATTGTAAAGATAGTTTAGAACCCTTGAGTTAACAGAAGTGTTCTTCTTTACCTTGGCTTCTCTGTTCATTTCAAACTTTCTGATAGTGTAAAGGACTTTCTTTTCAAGATATCTGTAGAAATCTCCGGGTCCAAGTGCTTTCCCATTTGGCAGAATATAAACCGGTTTCATCAATATAGAGAAGAGAATAGGTTTAAAAACTTTCATAGACAATATTGAATATGACAGCTTCTAAGGAAAAGGTAAGGGTATATTCTACCCAAACATGCCAATATTGCTACATGGTAAAAGATTTTCTAACCGACCACAAGATTAAATTTGAAGATGTAGATGTTGGGAAAGACCATGGGGCTGCACAGGACATGGTCAAGAAATCAGGACAAATGGGGGTTCCTGTTGTGGAAATAGGAAATAAAATAATAGTGGGGTTTGATAGGGATGCCATTAAAAATGCATTGAAACTGAAGTAGGAAAAAATGGGTAGAAAAAAAGTTCTAAAAGTATCAAAGACTGCAATGATTAAATGTCCTAGCTGTGATAAAACGAGCAGGGCAAGGGTTATGGAAGGGATCTATTTCTTTGAATGCAAAAAATGCAAGACCAAAATCACCACCCCTCCTGCCAGATGTTGCATAATCTGCGCATATTCAGACAAACAATGCCCTGCAACAATACAAAGAATAGCAAAGGCCGAGGGTTTGAGAGTTAAGGGCCTCAAGATTCAACCAATACTAATACACTAAAAAATGAAATCAAAAAAATCAAATTCAAAGAAT
>JAHJTO010000051.1 GCA_018829845.1 Nanobdellota archaeon | reverse complement strand
ATAGAAAAAGCTAGTAGTAACCACCATATGCCAAAATTTAAGGCACTTTTATAGACGAGAGAAAATTGGCTCTCGTCGAGCTAAAATCCGGAAAGTCCCGCGTCGGCAAATTGGATTTCTAAATGTACTTAGAAACACTTCAGTGTTTCTGGTACGCCCAAAATTTTAATAATTTTGAAGCGCATAATCTTTAAAAAAGACCTTGCTTTAGCTTTAGCATTAAAAAGATGGTAGATGAAAATATAAATGAAGGTGTTGTAAAAGAGAAGAACAATGAGGGAATCATTGAGGCAGCCCTGTTTCTAGCTGGAAGATTTATGTCTCTTCAGGAACTTGTAATGTATACTGGAATAAATCCCATAACTTTGAAAGATGTTATGAGAAAAATTGAGGAGAAACACAATGGTCCCGGGGCTCTCAAAATAATAAACAAAGGAGAACTTTACAAAATGGATATTAAGGAAGAATATGTTTGGCTTACCAATAAATTAGCATCTGGAAGTTCTGAATTTACAAGGGCAGAGCAAGAGACGCTTGCAATCATTGCGTACAAACAGCCAATCAATCAATCTGTTGTTGTAAAAATCAGAGGAAATAAAGGATATGATCATATAAGGAAGCTTATAGATGTGGGCCTGGTTAGAACAAAGAGGGTAGGACATACTCTTGAATTAAAGCTTGATGATGCTTTCTATAACTATTTCAGCATCAAATCAAAGGAAAGGCAGGCCAATGATGGGGGAGTTGAAGACGGGGAAGGAGGTCTGGAAGGGCCACGGGGCCCACAAGGACCCTCAATAGATATGCCTTCTGAAGAGATCGATTCGAATCCCTTAAATGGTGCTGAGAATCCTTCAAACTAAGATAAAATGCTATTTCAAAGTATACTGATTTATGTTGCATCATTTGTAGGAATATTCTCTTCAGTATTTTTTCTATTGACTTTGTTTGAACATAGAGAAAAAGTCAAAAATCCTGTTCCTACAAAATTCCCATTTGTTTCAGTTATAATTCCGGCCTATAATGAGGGAAAGAATATTAAGAAAACCATAGAGTCTGTGCAAAATTTGGAATATGGGGGGAAATTTGAGATAATCGTCGTCGATGATGGAAGCAAAGATAATACTTTGAATATTGCAAAAAAGATTGCAGCCACAGATCCAAGAATAAGGGTTTTACATCAGGAGAACAAGGGAAAGGCAGCAGCAATTAATTTCGCAATAGCAAAATCAAAGGGAGAATTTATTGCAACATTAGACGCAGATTCTTTTGTTGAGAAAGATGCTTTGATGAAAATGATTGGATTTTTTGAAGATAAAAAAGTTGCAGCAGTAACCCCTTCATTGAAGGTTTATCAACCAAAAACTATTGTCCAAAAAATACAGAAAGTGGAATACCTTTGGGGAATCTTCCTTAGAAAAGTATTTTCATTTATGAATGCTCTTCATGTGACTCCTGGTCCTTTTTCAATTTTCAGAAGATCGTTTTTTGACAAGTATGGGGGATTTGATGAGAAAAATCCTACAGAAGATACTGAGATTGCCTTCAGAATACAAACACATCATTATAAAATTGAGAATAGCATAGATGCTGTTGTTTACACTGTCTCTCCTTCAAAATTCAAAGATCTTCTTGTGCAAAGAATAAGATGGTATTATGGACTAATGAAAAATGTTAAGCTATACCCCCATCTCTTCAATCCAAAATATGGCTATATTGCCCTTTTCTCTCTTCCTGCAGCGATACTCTCTGTTTTGATGATTATTTCTCTCGTAGGATATTTTACCTTTAAGCTTATTATGACTATGGCCCAGAACTTTGCAAATTGGAAGGCTGTAGGTTTTGACTTCTTGACCTTAATGCAGGGTTTCAAAATAGAATATCTTTATTATTCCCTTACGGGTCCCCTAACCGCCCTCATAATCATCTTAACTCTGTTTAATATTTTATTCTTAATATTTGCAGAAATGAAGAGCAAGGAAAAAGAGATTGTTGATACGGCATATATCTACTATTTCTGCTTATATGCCTATTTTTATGCGCTATGGTGGGTGGCAGCCCTGTTTTATTGGGTTTTTGGAAGGGTTAAATGGAAAGATATAAACTATGAGTGATTTCTGCTGAGAAATCTTTCAGATTTCTGACATGACAGGAACACTTGAAGTGCTCCTTATCATGAATAGAAAGCTCTAAAAACCAAGGAAATTCATATTTTAGCATGGCCAAAAGACAAGTAAATCGAATGAAATATATTGCAGCCATAACTCTAACATGTTTGATATTTATAGGGGGATTGTGGGTAGGCAGCACAATAACCAATAGCAAGATAAATGATATACTCTCAGTGGAACAGGAATCAAGACTGCAGCTTGAAAATCTTCAGCTTGAAGAGGAACTGTTGAAAGACACTCCCTGCAAGAATCCGAGGCTTCTTTCTGAGAGTTTGGAAGATTTGGGAACAAAACTTACTTACTTAGAAACACAATACTCTAAAGGTGATCAAAGGATTCTTGATTTGAAAAAACCATACACCCTTCTTGAAATAAGGCATTATTTGGCGTTGAAGTCTATGACTGAGAAGTGCGATAAAGATTACACCATTATACTCTTCTTTTATTCAAATGACCCTGCAAATATCAAAGAAAGCGAAGAGCAAGGTTTTGTTCTTGATTATTTAAGAAAGAAGTATGACAATGTCAAGGCATATTCTATTGATGCAGATATGGATTTAGGCATAATAGGTGTTTTGAAAGACAAGTACGGGGTTTCAATAATTCCAAGTTTGGTGATTGATGATAAAGTTTATGCGGGATTCCATGAAAAAGAAGAGCTTGAACAGGTCATTGAAAACAAATAATCTTATGCTTAAAAATCAAAGATTTTTGGCATGACAGAAACATAAAAAGCATGGCAAATGTTTCTTATCATACTATGTTTTGCACAATAATAACCTTTTTATAATGGTTTTCTATGGGTATTTGATGGTTATGTGTGAAGAGTGTGAAAGAAAAGAGGCAGATGTTGATGCGCTTATGGATGGCGATTACAAAAAACTTTGTTCTCAGTGCGCCAGGATGCAAGGAGCAGTTGTTGTGGAAAAGCCTTCTAAAGAGAAAATAGAGATGTCTCAGTACGACCGGCCAAAGGTTAGACAAGTTTTGAACAGAATGGCCGGAATAAATAACAATAATTACACTTCTGAATCATCAAAACCTCAGCCGGTAAGAAATCCATATGCTCATTTAAGAATTCCTGCTTCCAGAAAGAATGTTTCTCTTGATGATTTGAGAGAGGTGAAAAAATCAAATGAAGCGGAGGAGAAGCAATTGAATGCCGATGTTAGCCAGATAGAAGATATTGAGGCAGGGGTTGAACAAAATAAGGCGAGAGTTTCATGGTTTGAAAGAGTAATGAAAGTGTTCAAAAACACTGAGAATAAACAACATCAGGAAGCTCAGAAGGCCATTGGATCTTCTTCAGGACCTGCTGCAGAAGAGCCAGAAAAATTTCAGAAAGTGAGGATTGTTAATTCCAGGGATGTCGTTGAAAACATCTAATGCTAAGCCTTATTAATTCTATTTTTCTACATCTGCTATGATAAAGAAATCCAAGCTTGCAATTATGCTTAGTAATTTTGAAACATTCAAACAGCCAAAGGCAGAGCTGGAGCAATATGCTTTTGATGGTCAATCAGCATCTGAGATGTTATGGGATGCCCATCAATTAGGAGATATTGAAAATAAGGTTGTTGGAGATTTTGGATGTGGAACAGGAATTCTTGGAATAGGGGCATTGTTGCTCGGAGCAAAATTTGTTTATTTTATAGATACAAGCGAAGCCGCTGTAATAGCTGCCAAAAGAAATTTGAAAAAGGCGGAAGAGGATCAAGAATTGAATCTCAAAGATAAAGCATCTTTCCTCATAGGGGATATTTCAATGTTCAAAAAGAAAGTAGATACTGTTCTGCAGAATCCGCCATTTGGGACACAGAAAGAGCATGCAGATAGGATATTTTTAGAAAAGGCAATTGAAAATGCCAAAATAACCTATAGCGTACATAAAACATCTACATCCGATTTTATAAGGGATTTTTCAAAGAAGAATGGGGGAAACATCACTCATATTTTTAGGCTGGAAATACAGCTAAAACAGACCATGAAATGGCATAAATCAAACATTAGGAGAGTGAATGTGTCCGCATTTAGGATAGAAAAGATCAAATAATTGTGGATTTTGGGGTTGGTAAGGGGGTCGTCTCTTACATAGAAAGGTTTAAAATACTTAAAAAAATCACTTAACTATCATGATAGTAAAAGTTCTGAAAAACGGGAAGAATCATCTTGAGATAGAGTTGGAAAATTTAACCATTGCTGAACTTGTAAGAAATGAGCTTTGGGAAGATTCTGCCATAAGTGTTGCAGCTTGGAAGAAATCTCATCCTACCAAGAATCCGGTTTTGGTTGTAAAAACCACGGGGAAGGCTGCGCGAAAAGTTCTTATTGATTGCCTTGAGAGGATTGGGAAGAACAATAAGAAGATGATTGATGAGGCTAAAAAATCCCTTAAAAAATGATTCTAAATAATTCTCATGTTAGACAAAAATAAAAGCAGTCTTCTGGAAATTGCAAGAAAGTCCATAATGCTGGCCTTTGATAAAAAAGGTTTTGATTCTTTAAAGTCAGAAAATAATGAACTCAATGAAAAAAAGGGAGCATTTGTTACATTATATTATGGAAAGGGGAAATCCAGAAAGCTTAGGGGGTGTGTGGGATTTATATTTTCTAAACTCCCATTATGGCAGGCCGTTGCAGAATGCGCGAGGCTTGCTGCATTTCAAGATGAGAGATTTATTCCCTTGAAAAAAGACGAGATGAATAACTTATTGATTGAAATATCTGTTCTAACAACTCCAAAACAAATAAAGGCCAAACTGCGAACGGATATTGTAAATGAGATTGAAGTGGGAGAGGATGGATTGATTGTGGAACATTTCGGATCTTCAGGACTGCTGCTTCCACAGGTCGCAGCGGAATATGGGTGGGATGCTGAAGAATTTTTAGGACAGACATGCATTAAGGCAGGGTTGCCAAGACTGCATTGGAAAGACAAGGGGTGCAGGATATCTAAATTCCAATGTGAAATATTCTCTGAGAAATAGGCATTTGTTAATAGTATTTGTCTAACAAGAATGCTTTTAAATTAGTTTTTACAAAAGATTATATGAAAAAGAGAGGTTTCATATGTATATTCTAAAAAATATAATTTATAAAAATAAGGGGGGTCTTATCACATTCGAGGGAGGTGAAGCTAGTGGAAAAACCACGCAGATTAACATGCTTGAGAAAAAGCTTTTGGATAATGGATATCATGTTCTCAAATCAAGGGAGCCCGGGGGGGTTGAGGTTTCTGAAAAGATAAGATGCTGTCTTCTGAAGCCAGAAGACGATCCAGGATTTTCATATGCAGGAAGGATAAATACAATATATTTTGACGTAAGAGGAGATATAGATCTGGTTGCCCAATCATTCCTACTTTCCGCTCTTTCTAATCAGCATCTTTTTGAGAAAAGTAATCCTGACAAGAAAAAAGAATTAGGAAGAATACCTGAACTTTACCTTTTCATGAGTGCAAGAAGGCCTTTTTATGCAAATCTCATATTACCTCATATTAAAAAAAGTAAGAAGCATATTGCAATATCTGACAGATCTGGTGATTCTTCAAGATGTTATCAAGGATTTGGATACAATCCTACAGATTCAACTTTTATATGCCTCATAGATGAACTCAATAACCTTGCGACGTTCGGAACAAAGCCAGATTTAACTCTTCTGCTTGACCTTGCTCCAGATGTTGGTCTATCTAGAACCACGACTGCCGAATTCGGAAAAAAAGATAGAATAGAACAAAAACCTTTAGAATACCATCTTAATGTCAGAAATGGTTATCTACAGACTGCAAGAGAGGAGTCTTACAGAATGAAGATTATCCTATATCAATCCGGAAATCCAAATCTTATGCATAATCAAATAATGAAGCATGTCACCCATGTCTTTAAGAGCAACTGAAATGAAAATATCCACGGGGAATAAAGAGTTCGATGAATTTCTTTCAGGAGGTTATGAGGGCGAGGTCATAACTACCATTTATGGGCCTGCTGGCGTTGGAAAGTCAAATCTGTGCATGATTGCTGCCGTTGAACAGGCAAGGAAGGGGAAGAAAGTCATTTTTATTGATACTGAAGGGGGATTCTCTGTTGACAGACTAGGCCAAGTTGGAGAGGAAAGCCTTATGAAAAATATTCTTGTTCTTAAGGCTACAACTTTTTCAGAGCAGAGGGATGTGTTCAATAGGCTTCTTGAAGAAATGCTGGAAGGTAAAAATAATTCCAGATATTATAAAAATTATAAGGAAAATTCAAATCTCAGGAAAGATGTGGGTTTGATAATTGTGGACAGCATTGCCATGCTTTATCGCCTTGAAATAGGAAATGCAAGGGGCGAAGGAGATGAATCTAAAGTAAATTCCATAAACAGGAATCTGGCGTGGCAGCTTAAGGTGTTGAGCGAAATATCTAGAAAAAAACTCATACCTATAATGGTTACAAATCAAGTTTATTCTGATTTTGTTAAACGCTCTGAAAATAATAATTTCAAGCGTCCAGAAAATGGAAGTTTTCAAGGAAATCCCGGGACAGAAGAAAAAAAAGTGCACATGGTTGGAGGGGATTTGTTGAAGTATTGGAGCAAATGCATAATTGAATTAAAGAGAGACGGGGAAAAAAGAAAAGCAATTTTGAGAAAGCACAGATCTCTTCCTGAAAAAGATTTCAATTTTTACATAACTATGAAGGGAATTTCAAAATCCGGATTCAGACTGTTCTAAATCGTGTAAGAAAACCTAACGGTTTTCTTGACAATCAACTTTCCCTAAAGTTTGTGACAATCAACTTTCCATACCTTTTAATAATTCTTGAGTATTATTTTACGACGGTAATTTTATCATTTTTAATAAAATTTGTAATGATGGAGTGGCACTGTAGATTTTTTATATTTACTACCAAACGCTCATAAATTAATAATGTTTAAATACTTGTTACTCTTCAATAATGCAATACTATTTTGCAATGGCAATTAAAAAGTTGCCTTTGTTGCAATTTCGGATTGGGTTAGCGGCTAAAAAAGAGGATAGTCGGTATAAACATGACAAAAACTGTTGATAAGATTGTGACCAATTTGGAAATGGATGAATTCAAGAGCAATAAATTGAAAAAAGGGTCTCCGCCTTCTTTGACATCGATTCGTGGAAATGAGTTTGTGTGTAAGAGGGATAGTGGATCTGGAAGTGGATTGTATTCGTCGTTTGCTAAGTTTTCGTATCATGAGTGAGAACGAAGGCGGGCCCCTTCAATATATCTCTTGAGGAAATAGTAGGAGAAACAAATATAATGGAAAAAGGACTTGGGGGCAAAGTAAGTTATGAAGTTAATCTGAATGTAAATGAGGCAGTCAGAGGAATTCTGTCAATGGGAGGCGTGTTGGATTCAGCATATCAATCTATGCCAACAAGGACTCTTGTAGCTCTTATGGAGATAGAAGCATATGACAACATGGGGCCCGAGCCAAAACTAGTAAGAAAAACTGAATATGCTTTAGCTTTTTCAAATTAGATCATAGAAATTCATTATGGATGAGAATATTGGGATGCTATGGGCTTTGATGCTAAAAAAAGCTTTTTGGCATGCTTTGAAGCCCTGCTTCAAGCACACCAGGAATTTCATTCTTTAGTGTGGCAAAAACCTTTTAGGTTTTTTACCATATTCATTCTTTGGATCCAGAATTTTCTTCATTTTCTCCAACCGCTTTTTCTCCTTGGTTCTCTTTGGATTGGGAAAATCTTGACGAAATTTGATTCTGCCTTCTCGGACAATTAGGATTTGCACAGAATTCCCATGGCCTTTTTCCCTTTCTTATGGTTATGAGTATTGGCCAATTACACTCGCACATTTTGTCCGTCTTCTTTATTAATCCATACGGTGGGAGGGAGAATGTTGTTTTGCATTCCGGGTAAGCATTGCAGGCAAGGAATTGCTTTCCTTGTTTGTTTCTTCTTATAACAAGAAATCCTTTCTGACATTTAGTACAGGGAGTTATCTTTGCAGCCTCTTTTTCTTCCTGTCTGATTTGGCTCTGGGCAGCAATTATCTCTTTTCCTATTTCCATTTCATTTTTGGCGAATGTTTCTGCTATTTCTGTTAAAACTTTCTTGGCTTCATTCAAAATCTTCTTTTGCTCATCTTCTCCTTTTTTAGAATTCTGTATTTCATCCATTTCCTCTTCGAATTTTCTTGTAAGATTCTCATCAAGGATTGAAGGACAGTTTTTCATGAGGGCATCCGTGACTGTGATCCCAAGGGGTGTTGCTCTTATTTGCCTGTCTGCGGCGTATCCTCTTTTGAAAAGAGTTTCTATAATTGCGGCCCTTGTACTTTTGGTCCCGAGGTTTTTCCGTGACAGTTCAGATACTAATGAAGCCTCGGAATATCTGTGTGGTGGCTGGGTTTCTTTTTCTTCCACATTGACTCCCCTTACTGTTATCAAACCATTAACATCTGGAAGAACTCTTTCTTCTATTTTATAATCGTAGACATTAAGCCAACCATTTTCTAATATTCTTATGCCTTTTGTGCTGAAGGTCTTTTCATCAACTGTGACTTTTATAATTTTGTTTTCAAGCAAGGCATCTTCACAGAAACATGAAACAAATCTTTTTACTATAAGGTTGTAAAGTCTTGCACTGTCTGTTTCCAATTCATCAGGAGTTTCTCCAGTAGGATATATTGAAGGGTGGGCAGAATCTGATTTGCTTCCTTCAACAGGAACTTTTCTTTTTGTGAATCTTGAAAATTCTTGCGGCAGTCTTTTTAGTATTCTTGTGTAATTTATACTGGCCGGCAGCTTCTGGGATGATGTTCTTGGATATGAAATAAATCCTGCAAGATAAAGTTGTTGGGCAAGCTGAAGAGTTTTTGTAGGGGTTATTCCAAATAGTTTATATGCCTCGACCTGAAGAGTTGTGAGATCGAACGGATGTAATGGAGATAATTTTTCATTTTTCTTTTCAGTTGCTGCTTCTCCTTTCCCCCCCTTCAAGGCAAGAAAAGCTTTCAATTCATCCTTATTTGTAATATTCTTTGCATATTTTACTATGAATTCGCTACTGTTCTTAACTAATAAAGAAACTTGCCAATACGGTTCGGATTTGAATGCTTGAATTTCTTTTTCCTTTTTAACTATCATTGCAATTGCGGGACCCTGGACTCTTCCTATGCTCATTATTCTGAATGAGCCCACTTTTTTGATTGCAGTCATGAGGGCTCTTGAGAGATTTATTCCGTACATCCAATCAAGATAATGCCTGGTTTCTCCAGCATAAGCATGTCCCCAATTAATTGTGGGCTGTGGGTTGCTGTATGCTTCGTTAATATCTTCTTTTGTAAGGGCTGAGAATTTCATTCTTTTTGCATCTTTCTGTCCGCATATGAATCTTATAACGTTGAGACCAATTAATTCTCCTTCAATGTCATAGTCTGTTGCTACGATAAAATTTCCTGCTCTTTTGGATAATTGCTTAAGAACATCAAGATATCTTTTTGTGAATTCTGATCCCTTCTTGTTGGATGAAGGAATCCATTCTAAATCGAAATTTGGCCATTTCTTTTTTCCGATTTCATCAAGGGTGAAAAGATGGCCTACAGCGCATCCAACTATTACCTTTTTGCCATCTTTAGTAAATTCATAGTAAGAAACCTGGCCTACTTTCTTTTGTGAGGGAACATTATCTGCAAGAGCGTATGCAATTTTCATTGCAGCTTGGGGCTTTTCAGTGATTATGAGGGTTGATTCTTTTTTGTATTCTAATTCTTCAGAATCAGATGCTTTTTTGGATTTTTTCTTGCTTTCTTTTTGCTTAGAAACTCTTTGAGTTTCTGGCATGCCAGAAAGATTTACTTTCTCAGCATTTACCTTTTCTACTTTCTCAATCTTCTTTTTTCCAATTTTCTTTTCAATGTTTCCTGGCTTCTCAATTTTTTGAAGATCTTCGAGCTTCGGCCTTGGCTTGGCTTTTATAGTAAAAACTTCCTTGGGCTTGCTCATCTCTATGAATTCCTGGTTTGCCATGATTATTTTTTGAAATAAACTTATTATTTATAGAATAAGATTTGGGGACTATTCAATAAATATAGGTCCATGTTTCAATATCTTAAAGAGAAAGGCTTTTAATAAATCTTTCTTTCGTCCTCACCTAACCCCCTTCCTTAGATAATTATTTATACTTTGTGCCTCTTAACCTGAATATGAAACTAAAAGGTTTTTTCCGGCCAACAACAATAAAGACTTCTCTGGCGCTTGTGACTTTTATAGTGCTCTCTCTTCTGCCGATCGTCCCGCATTATTGCGTTTATCGTTGCCCAGGATGTTATGGCATAGAGTATCTGCCGATCATCTCGCCCTGTGAGCTCATTCCAGCCTCTTATGCGGTCATAATCTTGGAATTGGCAGTCTCCTATCTGCTCTCCTGTTGGTTTGTTACAATCTCTAAGAAGAACTAATTTTTCATATTTCCGTTATATTTAATAGATACCTTGGATTTCTTAACGTATGTATCAATCACAGGAAGATTCATTTCTGCTTTTAGAACAAGTGAAGAAATATGCCCGGGGGAAAGTTCTTGATTTGGGAACAGGCTCGGGAATTCAGGCTATGGGGGCAGCAGAAAAGGAAGGGGTTGAATCAGTCTTAGCAGTTGACATAGATAAGAAGGCAATTGATGAATTAAAAAAGACAATTGAAAATCCTAAGATAAAATTTATGGTTTCAGATCTGTTTTCAGGAATATTCAAAAAATATGACACAATCATATTCAATCCCCCCTATCTTCCAAGAGGGAAAAGTGATGAGAAAATGATTAGAAACGCAAAGCGTTTCTGTCATGCCGGAAAACCTTGCTTTCCAAGCATCAAGGATCCCGCATTATTTGGGGGGAAGGAGGGTTACGAAATTCTAGAAAAGTTCTTTGGCTATGCTAAAAATTATTTGAATGATAATGGCGTCATCCTCATTGTTTTTTCTTCATTCACTCAAAAAGAAAAAGTAGATGGGATAATTGGGAAGAATAGTTTTTATTTTGAACAGCTGAGTACTAAACATATTTTCTTTGAGGATCTATATGTTTATCTTGTTAAAAAATAAGATCTAGAATTATTTAGCAGGTTGAACTGGTGCTTGAATAAGTTTTGTTGCAGGCTTTTTCAGCAATCCTATTATGTTACTTATGATTACATAAAGTCCGAACAACATTGGAATCCAAAGAACGGGTCCCTTGGCACTTTCTTCTCCGGAAACAACAGCCATTATTCCCATCGAGATTATGGCTAATCCTAAAATCAAACCCACCATATTCCCCCTTTTTGTTGCCATGTTTATTTTTTAGCCTCCTTTTTTGCTTTGCCTTTTATCTGCTTAGCAAGCTTTATCATTTTAATATGCATATATTTCTGAAGGACTTTTGGAATCTCTATTGAACCATCTTCTTTTTGATAGTTATCCACAATGCAGGCAATCATTCTTTCTGTTGCTATGGCAGTATTATTCAATGTGTTCACGAATTTCCTTTCCCCTTTCTCATCAAATTTGATGTTCGCCCTTCTTGCCTGATAGTCAAGGCAATTTGAACAGGAGCCCAATTCCCCATACTTTCCTTGGGATGGAAACCATCCTTCAAAGTCAATTGTTTTTGTAGGGACTCTTCCCATGTCCTGTGAAGACAAAAGTACAAATCTAAATGGGATTCCAAGCTGTTTTAACATTTCCCTTGAATTGTCAAGAATATTATCAAATTCTTTCCAAGAATCTTCAGGTTTGCAGAATACAAACTGTTCTATTTTTTCAAACTGGTGTATCCTGAATATTCCCTTTGTGTCCTTTCCATGACTTCCTGCCTCTTTTCTAAAGCATGGAGAAACACCTGCAAATCTTACTGGTAGTTTTTCAAGAGGGATTGTTTCATTCATGTAATATGCATTTAACGCGTGTTCTGCGGTCCCTATGAGATAAAGATCTTCTCCTTCTATTTTGTATATCATCTCTTCAAATGCTAAGAGAGGAAGTGCACTGTTCAATGATTCTTTTTTTATCATGTAGGGTGGCTGCATTAATATAAATCCCTTCTTTGAAAGGAAGTCTAAAGCAAATTGCATTATTGCAAAGTTCATCTTTACTATGTCTCTTTTCAGATAGTAAAATCTGGCTCCTGCCACTTTAGCCGCCCTTTCCATATCTAATTGATCAAGTGAGACAAGAAGCTCTTCATGACCCTTTGATTTGAATTTGAATTTTTGGGCTTTCCCAATGGTTTCTAAAATCTTATTTTTGCTTTCATCCCCTACTGGAACTGAAGGGTCCACTATGTTTGGAAAACTTTCAAGAATATTATTCTTTTTTTCTTCAATAACTTTCAGCTCTTCTTCACTTTGTACTATCTTTTGTGGGATCTCTTTTGCTCTTTTGATAAATTCATCTGCTTTTTCCCCCTGCTTTCTTGCTTCATTTATCTGCATGCTTATCTTATTTCTTTCAGATCTCAGTCCATCACTTTCTTGTTTCATTGAACGCCATCTTTCATCTAGTTCTAAGAATACATCAACACTCTTTTCCTCCATACCTCTTTTCCTAAGGCTCTCTTTTACAATCTTAGGACTTTCCCTAAGTAATTTTACATCTAGCATGTTCTTGCTAGGCAAATCTGATTTTTAAACGTTGTGAGATATATGCTGGGAAAGCTCTGCTTTCCGGCATAACAGAAACAGCATGTTTCAGTTGTTTGAACTAAAACTTATTTTTTGCTTTTAATTCGGCTTCTTTTATATCGACGTTAAATACCTTATACGAGGCCATTACTTTCTCTAAAACATTTGTTATCTTTTTTTTGTTCTTATT
>JAHJTO010000050.1 GCA_018829845.1 Nanobdellota archaeon | reverse complement strand
GTAGATAATATGATTATGATCATGGATGCGACTGATAAAATTGTTGGAAGATTTAATCCAGAAATAAAAATAGGTAAGTTATTCCCAACTATTGTCGGACTCGAGGATACCATAAAGCCTTATCATCAGCAAGGGAAAGCTCAGTTGCCAGAAGAAAGTAGTTTTGTAGGGATTTTTGGTCTAAAAGAGTTAGCAGAAATGACAAAAAAGAAGGCGGAAAATCCTCCAGAAGGGAAAGTTGCCGCAACCCGAAAAGAAGAAGGAACTCTTGCTGATAAAAAACTAAAAGCTCCACAAGTATTTCCAAAATTGACTACAAAATTGAATGATCTATGGAAGAATATGGGTGGGGACACAAAGACAGAATTTAAATTTTCTGTTCCTGTTCAGGATGATCTTAAAAACGCATCTGGGGACACAAAAGTTCCTTCAGTTGTCCCAAAGGGTGGGGGAGTAAAGATTCCTAAAGATGATCCTGTGACATCTGTTTCGACGGCAAGTCCAACCCCTTTGGATGCTGTAACGAATTTGATAAAAGATACCATTGCGCCTGCCCTAACCAATATATTCAAGCCAATTCCAACAACTACTGGGGAAACTGCAACAGTAAATGTTCCCACGCCTGATGTCGGAACTTCTATTGGCGGAGTAGGAGGACCAATTGAAGGTTCTGTAAAGGGGGCACAGGATGAGAAGCCAGCACCTAGCTCTGGAGATGTTGGCGGAGGATCAGGAAATCAAGGGGGAAGTATTTCTACTCCCACAAATATTAATGCTCCAGAAAATAGTCTTGCCACAGTAAACAGTCCTGAAGGATTAGATTGTTATTTTGTTTCAAGCAACGGCACAAAAGCAAAAGAAATGAGGCCATCCGACATTGTCTCTACAGATTGTGACATCGATTCACTTGCACCTCCGGGAGATACATCTGCAGGCATTACCATTGAGGATGATTATGGAAATGATCTTGGTGAATTCGACATTCCAATTTACGTAGAATCGGCAATATCGCCTATGACTGTGGGGATGATTGCATTTGGGATACTTGCTCTATTGACTGTTTCTGGATTCTTCGGAAGAGCATATTCTAAGAAGAAGAAGCTGAAAAGGCTTGAGAAGGAAATAACACAACAGGCTGTAAAAGCCTCTGATTTCATGAATATGTGAGCAATAAGTGAAAAAATGAGCTTTGACAAGCTCAATCAGTTTTTGAAAAATTTCTAAATTTTTTATCATTTTGGCATCAACAATTAATAAGTTATCACTATCAAATAGTCACAAATCATAAGATTTAAATATATGAAAAGCTCATATAATAACATGAAAAAGCGGCTTAGAAACCTCGCTCTGGGGCTTGGAATAGCTGTGGCTGGTCTGGGAGCATATAATGGAATTTCAAATATATACACCAAATACAGGGAATTTCCAGAGGTTGTTGGAACCAAGAACATAGAGGGAGTTCCGGTAAAAGTGATAAGGACGATAAGCAAGAATCCCGTTCTAAGAACATTAGATGGATTGTTTGAAAACAAGAATTTTTTGGCCACCAATTTTATCAATAGGAATGGGGATATCCAGATAAATTTAAGTGATTCAGAGGAATTTGCCTCCGAGTTTAAAAAGAATTTTGAGTCATATAAAAAAAATGCTTCCCTACCAAATGGAGATCCAAACTGGTCTTTCTCAAAACAAATGATCTATAATGATTTCAAAGGCCTTTCAGAGGAAGAGATTTCCAAAAAGGATTTCATGGACTCTTTTTATCATGAAGATAGACACAGGAAAGACATTGACATATTCAATAAAGTTTATGTTGATCACAGTGATTTGGAAACCAGGGCATTTTTATACTCCATAATCAGGGGGGGCCCTGGCCATACTTTTTCATCATTGGATTACGTAAGGGACAATTGCAAGAATGGTCCCTTTGCTTCCAACATAGCATTCTATAGCGATTCTAGAGGGTATTGCGCCGCTTCAAAAAAAGTGTTCGAAGAATTTGAATCGTATCCAGATTCAAAAACAGATTATGCTCTGGCGCATTTGAAAAAAGAAGAACTAGGCAAAAGAGCACTTGAGATATACAAAAAGTTATATCCTAGGTATTTTAATAAAATGGACTTTGCTTCCGAAAAAGATTGTAAAAAAATTGAAAATTAAGGGTTCTAGCTATGTTGTTCCCTAGAGAGTCTTTTAGGGTTTGAATAGGTGCCCCGGTGTATACATCAAAAGGGTTGGAAACCATTGCCATTTTATTTCTATCATAAAACTGCCCATAGTCATACGACTGGGAATAGCTATTTGCTGTGTACAATCTATAATCTTTGACCGATCCACTGTCATCTAGATAGACTGTTAGGGAATCTCCCTTTTTCAATGGAAAAGCTTGAAAGCCATAACCTATAATAAAATTCTCAGAAGGGGTTTCACTGGGGATTGTGTTTGAATACTTGTTCATTGCAAACTGTAAAACCTTGCTGGATCCAGAATATTTCAGGTTTGCGTCTGAAGGAAATGATAATCCTCTTTCATTGAAATTTATAATTATAATATCTACCTTCTGCTTTGTCTCTGGCTCTTGAGAAATTATTTCAAATGAATCTTTCGGCCCAATTCTTTCATCACCACCTACATCATCTATCTTGGCACCAAGTGTTTCTAATTGATTCATTGTTTTCTCTTCTGATATTTTTTCATCCTTAAGGTACTGCAGATAAGTTGCCCAAGCTTTTTGGCATTGTTCTTTAGTTGTTTTTATTTCTTTTGCAAAAGAATCTCCGGGGCAGTCTTTAATATCTGTGACCAAACCAGAGGTCACATCTCCTGAAGCATTTATGCAATAATAGCACTTTTCAATATCCGGGGTAAGTACTCTTGTGGATTCTTGTCTAAGTGGCCAGGTAGCTGCCCCCGTTAGGGAATTTTTAGAAAGAATGCTAATTGAAGCATAGGCTATCAGGAGCAGGGAAAATATAACAATCACATAAATCCACATAGGCTTCTTTTTCATTGTTTATGCAAATCAGAATGTGTTTAAATTAATTTCGATAGGGCAGATGGTTGAAGTTTTAGCCAAATATTAAGAAGGTTAATAAATAGTTTTTCTCTTAATAGGTTATGATAGACTGCCATGCACACTTGGAACAGGATGACTATAACAAAGACAGGCAGAAAGTGGTAGATGGGTTGAAGAAGAAAATGAAGGCAGTTATAACGTGCTGTGCTGATCCAAAGGATTGGGAAAGGACCAAGGAGATTGTTGAGAAGAATAAAGGATTTGTTTTTGCAACCATGGGCGTTCATCCAGAATTTATAAAGGACATTCCGATTGAAGACATTAGGGCATTTTTTGATGTTATCAGGAAAGAGGCAAAGGCAGGAAATATTGTTGGGATAGGGGAGCAAGGTTTAGATTACCATTGGGTAAAGGAATTTATTTTTAGAGATAAGCAGAAAGAGCTTTTCATGAAATTTATTGATCTTTCAAAGGAATTGGATCTTCCCGCTATAATTCATTCAAGGGATGCTACATTGGAATGTGTAGTAATTTTAGAAGAACGAGGCATGAAGGGAAGAAAGGTTCTTCTTCATCTATTTGGAGATCATAAACTGGTTCCACGTATAATTGCGAATGGTTGGTACGTGTCTGTTGGTCCGGGAATTCAAAGATCCAAGGGAATAAGAAAATTAGTAAGAGATTTGCCACTTAGTCAGATTGTACTTGAAACAGATAGTCCATGGTTTGGAGAAGAAGGAGAAAGGGGAACACCGTTAAATACTTTCAAGGCAGCAGAGAAGATAGCGGAGATAAAGAAGATTAGTATTGAAGAGGTTGAAAAACAAACTGACAAGAATGCAATAGCTTTTTATGGCTTGAAGTTGAAGAGTAAATGAATTCTTAGAAAGATTTATATATCAATTGATATATAATTAATTATGCAATTGCAAACTAAGAAGAGCATATTTGAAAGGTCCCCCACACTTAATACCGTATTAATGGTGGAGAAAACCATAGAGCATTATTCTGGAGAATTTGATAGAACTGGGTTGTGGAAAAAACTCCCTAAAAAGGTAATGTGGCAGACTTATTTGATAGTTTTGGAATATTTACAGAGCATAAATAAAATTGCAGTTGGTTCTAATGGGATGATTGTCCATATTTGGAATCCTGGGCTGATAAGAATGCTCGAAAAAAGAGGGATTATCAAAAAATGAATGATCACGTAAAAGAGGCAGCATCAAGCGATAACTTTGATCTCTTTTTTATAGAAGCATGAATGCCCTGTCTTGTGATTTCCCAATAAAATCTTTTGAATTTCTGCATTATTGGATTTTCCAAATTTAATCTGTACATCTTTGCCTTCCCAATCACTCTTGTTTGTTTTATTATCTTGTTGCTTTCAAGCTTTGGCCACATCAATTTAAGCGTTGCATATCCTGCTCCAGAAAGCTTTGCTATATCCTTCATGCTATAATCAAATTCCTCATTCACAACAAGGAAATCAAGGATTTTCATCAAAGGGGATGTTCCGAATGTATCAATGAATAATGTTTTCTGCTCTTCCATGGACATCCCATATTTCTGAGATATTTAAATGTTTCTATTTTTAGCCCATATGGGCTAAAGACCCATTGCTTAAATATTTAAACATCGCATGATTCTTTTTATTAAATGGGTATTGCAGAAGGAGATTATCAAAGAATAAGAAAAAATATTGTTAAGAAGCTTTATTCTGTCAAGGCATTCAGCAAAGGGCATCTTCTTTTTGAAAGGCTTCAGCATGGGATTCCCAGCCATCTTGCAGGTTTTGTGAAAGATGCGCTGAAAGATTTGATCAAAGAGGGGACTGTCCTTTATTACGGCAAAACAAAATACGGAGATGCTTTTCAGCTGAATATCAAAAAGCTAAAAGAAATAGAAGAAATTGTATTTAAGGGGGAGGTTGATGAAGAATGAGCCCTCTTCAGATATTCCTGCTTATTGCTGTGTCTTTGCTTGGGATACCTGTGGGATTCCTTTTGAAATATGTTACAAAAGAAGAAATGAGGCCGGGAAGAAAATGGTTTAAAATGGTTTCGATTGCTTCACTTGCTATCCTATTTGGTTTGATAGTAACTGGAGAAAATCTTCCACTTTATATTACAGCATTCTCCTTCATATTCTTTATTTCAGCTGTTCCACTGCTGAAATTGAAAAAGAAATAACCAGTAATTTAATTTTTAAATTTATGGTGCTCTGTCAAGAGCCAATTTCTAAAATGGATTCTCGAGAATCATGATATAAAAAAGATTTTCAATTACCGAATGAATAAATTACATATCGTTCTTTATCATCTGAAGCATTTCTGTCTCTAGAAAATGAAGTTTTCCTGGAAGTATTATGCATGCAGGAAGTGAGAATCTTCTTTGGCTTATATCAAATATTTTTCCTATTGTTATTTTCTGTTTTTCTGTCCCAAGTTTCTCGCAAATAATGAATTCTTTGTCTAACATTTCAAGATCTCTTGCTTTTGCAATGCTTTCTATGTATCCAAGAGCCTCTTTTACTGGAAGCCCGATGTCTAAGAGAAGAAGAGTATGGCTTCCTGCGGCAAGATTTTGTTTTATTAAATCATAAAAACTTTCTGGATTAAAATTATGTTGCCATTTGGCTATGCTTGCAGTCTTTCCGAATTTGTACAATTGCAGGCCTGTTTCTGCAATCACACTGAATACTGTTGGAGCATGGAGAATCTTAAATTTCAGATTTTTTTTCTTTGCTCTCATTATCAATTCAATATGGGTTGTTGCTGACAAGGGGTCTCCGGAGACAAGGAGGGCGACATTCTCTTTTTTGGATTCTTCAATCAATTTTTCATTCTCCTCAACGAACTTTCTATCAGCAATTGCAATTTTTCTTTTGATAACCTTTTCAAAATCCTTTATAGAATAAGGCATTACATTTGTGTAATTTTCAAAATATATCTTCTTGCATTTCTTTATTGCCTCAAGAGCATTTAAGGAAAGATCTTTTTTGTCAAGTCCAAGCCCTATTAAGTATAGCATTTTATGCTTCCTCAAAAGAATAAGGTTTCAATAAACCTAATTCATTTTTTATAAGAGTCACAGTTCCAGTCTTTTTGGCGCTCCAAGAGAGTACGGGCTCTATATATTCGTTAGTCTTTGAATAATACATCCTTAATTTGGTTTTTCCCTCTCCGATTGAAACTGGAACTTTTGAAACAATATTTACTTTTCCAGATTTTTTATTCTGGCATCTGAAGAAGTCTATGGGGCATACCAAATTTCCCTTTGCATAATCATCTATACATTCAGTCATTATGGCTTTTGTGCCTCTCCAACCAAGCCATTTTGGACTAATTTCCAAGGTAAATCTTATTGGGAGTATGCAATTTTTAAATGTGTCATCTTCTATCCTTTTCAGATTGATATAACCCAGTGAATTACATGTGCCTTCATATCTGTCCTTAAATTCGCACGCCATCTTCATACCCACAGACCTGGGATGTGCATTGCTTATCCCAAATTTTTCAAAATATTTCTTATCAAAATTGAGGGTTATTGTCCAAGATTCTGCAGTTTTATATTCTATCCCTGTCTCAGGCTCTCGCTGTTCCAATTCCTGGGCTACAACATATCCTGAAATAGCTAGAACCGTGAGAATGAATAAAACTCCAAATGTTGCTTTCTTTTCCATAATATAATAACATAATAATGGCTTAAATATCTTGCTGAGAAAAGATTTTAAAGAGGATATACGATTAGAATATCATGAATG
>JAHJTO010000049.1 GCA_018829845.1 Nanobdellota archaeon | reverse complement strand
TGTTTCTTCCTTAAAATTTTCATCCATTATTTTTTCACCTAAGGAAATCAGGTTTTTAGTATTTTTAATGTTTTCCTTAAATCTGGCTTTGCACAATAAGTAGTTCTTGCACAAAAAGTCTTTAAGGAATTATCTCTTAGGTCTTTTATGGCTAAGCAGAGAATAACCAAAAATCTAGGCTTTAACAGAAGTAAGAATAATCCCGCTGTCTATGATTATATAGAGAATGTTTTGGGAATTAAAGAGAAATCTTGCGGCAGAGGAAGAAAGGGGAAATTGGGAAAATATGGTTTAGTACATAAAGGAAAGAATCCATTACCAATAAGAGAATTTTACCTTTTGAATGCTTATGTTGACCCTGATACTGGAGATGTAGTTATAAAATCTAAAGATGGATTGCAGGGAGCCTGTATAAATTGTGATAAAGCCTTTAGAAGAGCTAGGATAGACTATTCTGCTAATATACACTCTAAGATGACCTCTAAAGGAATATATCAGAAATATAAAAAGGACTATAGAAGCCTAAAAGTTTGTTCAATCTGCAAGGAAGATAAGAGACCTGAAGATTTCCCAATTTCGATAAGCATGGAAACTGGACTACACAATGTTTGTAAGGAATGCAGTAAAGCATATTCTGAATCCGTTGGTGGGAGATGGATAATCTACTCGCCAGATGGACATGCAGTCTTAAACATAACCCTTAAAGATTTTTGTCAAATCAAGAATTGTAAAACAGGAGACATATTGACCAAAGACCACATTTTTCCAATAGCAAAAGGGGGAACAGATAATCCTGAAAATTTACAGGTCTTATGTAGGCATCACAATTTTTCAAAATCAGATACTTTGATTTCTCCGATAATAAAGAGTATGGATGATATTAAAGAAAAAATGGTTTGTAAGAGATACTTACCAATATTTTACAAAGCAAAAAAGAAAAAATGGTCTTTGGTTAAATTTGAACTAGAGATAACAAAGGCTGTTCGGGAGCTTATTGTATGGAAAAAGAACCTTTCTGATGAACAGCTTAGAAAATTTTTCCAAGAGGAAAAAGAAAGAAACAATAGAAAACATTCAGTTGAGCATGCAGTAAAGAAATTTAGGCAATATTGCGAAACTGCAATTCTAGAAGCGAATGAATATATTGCAAGAAATAATCGAGTTTCTAAGAACTAAACATCTTTTTAAAAATCTTTGAGACTAGATTTACATCCCATCCATTTCCAGCAAGGTCGTATTTCTGTGATTCAGAAAGTCCGTCTAGATTTATTTCATCCTCAAAGAATCCCATAAGCCTAAAAGATTCTTTAGGTGTAAGGCTTCTTATTTTTTCAAGGTTTAAGTCTGAAATCATAAATTCATGAGTAGCCGATTTTATAGCATAACTAACTCCAATGTCTCTATTAAACCGAAGATGATAATGTCTCGGGAATGTTCCATAAGGAAGTCCTAGTTGCTGATGTTTACTCCTATTTTTATTTCTTATAGCCACGGAAACGATATCCCCTGGGTTTCCTGTTGGGTATGAATCTTTCTCAAATCCTTTAAACTTACCATCTCCCAATAAATATTTTTCAGGAACTTCCTTTTCTACCAAATCCCTTAAGAATATTCTTAGTTCTTCTTCTTCGGGAAATTCAAATCCTTTATCAATATCTTTCCTAAAACAAACAAAGATAACTCTTTCTCGGCTTTGAGGTGTTCCATAATCTTTTGAGTTTACAAGCTTCCAATAAACTTTGTAACCTACCCTATCAAGTTCAGACAAAATTTTGTTGAATGTATCTTTGTGGTTTTCAAAAATTAATCCTTTCACATTCTCTAAGAGCATCCATCTTGGCTGTTTAACTTCCGCTATTCTCACAATATCCGCAAACAGAGTTCCTCTAATATCAAGCTCGCCCTTATGCTTTCCTGCCTCAGAAAAAGGCTGACAAGGGAATCCTCCCGTTAATAAATCAAAATCTGGGAGTTTACTAACCTCTATTTGGGTACAATCACCATAGTTCTTAATTCCTGGGTGATTGTTATCAAAACATTTTATAGCATGTTTCTTTATCTCAGAATAGCCAATGCACTTATGTGGAACTCCCACCTTCTTTAATGCAAACTCTGCTCCACCATATCCTGAAAACATATCAAAGACTTTTATCATTTTATTTTTTCTTTAAATCCGAAATTGTTTTGGCTCTCAAAAAACGTTTCAAGGTTGTATAAACTTTACCCTGGACATGTCCTCCTCTTTTAGATTCCTCTCTTGTTATGGGATTTTTTAGTTTTATAATTCTTTTAAATTTGACTATCTTGAATGGAGGCTCAGCATCAGGCATGCAGTAAAGCCAGTAGCCATAACCAATGTCTTCTTTTCCCCCTTCGACTATTTCTTTAACTTCTGCATAATGAGATATTTCGCCCTTTCTATAAAAAGCAAAATACTTTCCGTCTTTTCTTGAGCCCATTGGAAAAGCATAAAACTTTTCCTTCTTCAAAATGTTCCAGGAATAATCGCTGATTGAAACAACAACAACCTCTTCTTGATTATCCATGTCATCACCAATAAAGAATGTTATTTATTGTTTTCTATATAATCAGATATCAAATAAAAATTCTTAATCAGGTAAAAAAACTTGATATTTGTAACGAAAAACCTAGAATCATCA
>JAHJTO010000048.1 GCA_018829845.1 Nanobdellota archaeon | reverse complement strand
TGATTTGCCCTCGTTTTTCAGCCTTAAGGTTTCAATCAAGCTCTTTTTATTGAATTTCATGGGCTGATTAACATCAGCCTTGAGAACTAATTTTCGGATAACACAATCAAAATAGTCCACGAAAAATTCAAAAAGGGTAAATGCTCGTCCGAGGGTTTAGGAAAGCTTTAAAAATGCTAGTTTTATGATTTTAAAGTATGGGAATGTTTTCAGGAAGAAAATTTGAGAATTCTACTAAGAAATTTAGATGGAGCTCAAAAAAATACAAGAAAAGGGTTCTAGATTTAGCTTCAAAAGCAGATCCTCTTGAGGGAACAAGCCAAGCTAAAGGAATTGTTCTAGAGAAGACAGAGCTTGAAGCAAAACAGCCTAACTCTGCAATGAGAAAATGTGTAAGAGTTCAGCTAATCAAAAATGGGAGACAGGTTACCGCTTTCGTTCCAGGAAATCTTGCATCGAAGTTTATAGATGAACATGATGAAGTTTTCATAGAAAGAATAGGCGGACGAAAGTCAAGATCCAAGGGAGATATTCCTGGAGTCAGATATGCTGTAAGAGCAGTTAATGATCAACCTATTCGGCTTCTTGCAAAAGGAAAGATAGAGAAGGGAAGAAGATAGTATGGCAATAAAAATATTCGATTTATATGATGTTTCTGAAGTTAAAGTTGAAGATATGGGTCTTAAGAAATACATCAATCTCACCCCCAAGCTTGTTTTGAAAAGCCATGGAAGAGAAAGAGAGAAATTCGGAAAGACAAAAGTTAATCTTATTGAAAGAATGATAAGTCTTCTTCAGGTCCCGGGACATAGGGGAAAGAAGCACGTTATCATGACTTCCCATGCAACTGGAAAATGGTCAAGAGAGACAACTACTGTCATAAAAGCATTTAAGCTTATTGAACAGAAAACAAAACAAAATCCGGTTCAGGTTTTTGTCAAAGCCATTGAAAATTCTGCTCCCAGGGATGAAATTACGTCCATAGAATACGGTGGAGCAAGATATCCCCAGGCAGTCGACGTTTCACCATATAGGAGGGTAAATGTTGCATTAAGAAATATTATTCACGGATCCCAGGACAAATCCTTCAACAAGAAGACAAAGATGTTTGAAGCTCTTGCAAATGAAATAATCAATGCTGCTGCGGAATCCAATGAAAGCTTTGCTTTGACAAAGAGATCCGAGACAGAAAAGATGGCTGATTCTGCTAGATAAGAGCATAGCAAAAATTTTAATTAGTTAAAATGATAAAAAATCAAAGATTCTTGTCATGCTCAAGAATTGAAAGCAATTCTTGGACACAGAAAATTCATAAAATTTTCTTGTGCCAGAAATTCAAAAAGATTGAGGAGAATTTTTAAACATGGCAATTTCAGATTATGTTAAAACCTTTACTGGAAAATTTCTCATAAAGCATTCTCTTATCAATCTTGAAAACTATCTTGAAAAGGAATTGAAAATCCCTAAAAAAGATTTTAGGATAAATCTAGATAATAATCAGACTTATAGAACCGGTTATCTGTACATTGCCCATAGGGGTAATAGCATATCTGAAGGAGATATTAGGGGAAAGGTCGCTAATTTTTATAGGGGCAAAGGATTCAGAGTGGTTGATTCTGGATCAAACTACTTTGATATATTCAAAATGGATGCAGAAAGATATAGAATAAAAGTTCTAAAGGATGAGATAGAATATTGTGTTGATGTAATGTAAACAGGAACGAAATTTCTAAGGGTTTTTTTCCAAAAGCTTTAAATAACCTCTTTCAAAAAATATATTATGATGAGAAGCACCTATGCTTCTGTCATGTCTGAAAGCAAAGCTTTCAAAACATACAATGGCCGTTGAAGAAACAAGAGCAGAGAAGATCATAAGGATTGCCAAGGATCCAAAACATATTAGAAATATTGCTACTTCTGCACACATTCACCACGGAAAAACAGCATTCACAGACAATCTTCTTGCAGCAGCCGGATTCATGTCAACACAGAGCGCAGGAGATCTTGAAAAGGGAATGGCGACATGGGGACATTCTGATGAGCAGGAAAGACTCATGACGGTAGATGCTGCAAATGTTTCAATGGTACATGATTTTGACAAAGAACAATATCTTATCAATTTAATAGACACTCCTGGACACGTCGATTTTGGGGGAAATGTCACAAGGGCTATGAGGGCAGTCGATGGAACAATAGTTCTTGTTTGTGCTTCAGAGGGAATAATGCCTCAAACAGAAACTGTTTTGAAACAGGCACTTAGGGAAAGAGTAAAGCCAATTCTTTTCATAAATAAAGTTGACAGGTTGATCAATGAATTGAAACTAACTCCTGAACAAATGCAGGAAAGATTCATGAAGATTTATGCTGACTTCAATAAGCTGATAGAAGAAATTGCTGAGCCAGAATTCAAGCAGAAATGGAAAGTAGATATCATGGACGGATCAGTAGCGTTCGGATCTGCAAGAGATAATTTTGGAATTTCAATTCCCTTCATGAAGAAAAAGAACATTTCCTTCAAAGACATTTTCAACATGTACAGCATGGAAGAGACCGAAAGACAGAAATGGGTATGGAAAAATGCCCCGCTCTTTGAGGTAATTCTTGACATGGTAATCAGACACCTTCCCAATCCTATAGACGCCCAGAAATACAGAATTCCAAAAATGTGGGACGGAGACCTTGAAAGTGAATTCGGAAAGGATTTAATGACTTGCAATCCAAATGGAAAACTTGCTTTTGTAATAACAAGAATTATCATAGATCCAATTTCTGGAAAGGAAATGTCGGCCGGAAGATTGTTCTCGGGAACAATGAGAATTGGAACCGAGGTTTGGCTGAATCAGGCTAAATTAAATCAGAAAGTAACCCAGGTAGTCATTTACAATGGAGTCAAGCCAGAATATACTTCTGAACTTCCAGCAGGAAATGTAATTGCCATAACAGGAGTTACTGGAAATGCAGGAGAGACAATCACACTTCAGCCAGAGGAACCTTTCACAGAATTAAAGCATATTTTCGAGCCAGTTATCACAAAGGCCATTGAGGCAAAGAAGATGGCCGATCTTCCAAAGCTTGTAGAAGTTTTGAGAAAAGTTGCAAAAGAAGACCCTTCCATAAAAATTGAAATTGATGAAGAGACAGGACAAAATCTTATGTCTGGAATGGGAGAGTTGCATCTTGAGATCATTGAGAACAGAATAACGACTGAAAAGAATGTTGAAGTAGTAACTTCTTCTCCAATCGTAGTTTTCAGAGAAACTGTCATGAAGAAATCTCCAGAGGTTGAAGGAAAAACTCCAAACAAACATAATGTCTTTTTCATGACTATCGAACCTCTTGAGGATGCAGTTTATGAAGCATGCAAGAAGGGAGAAATCAGAGACAGAAGAATGAAGAAACAGGAATTGGAACTGTGGAAGCAGTTGACCGCTCTAGGAGTAGATTACAACGAAGCGAAACAATACAAGGATATTTACAAATCATGCGCTTTCATAGACAAGACAAAGGGAATAGTACAGATTCAAGAGGTAATGGGATTAGTTCTAGATGCCTTTGAACAAGTCATTGATCAGGGTCCATTAATAAGAGAGCCCGTCATGAAATTGAAGGTTTGTTTAGTTGATGCAAAGCTTCATGAAGATGCCATCCACAGGGGTCCTGCGCAGGTTTATCCCGCAATAAGGGAAGGATTGAAGGAGGGCATGAACAAGGCAACCCCGGTCATTTATGAGCCACAGCAGATTCATCTTATTGAATGTCCTATAAATTTCATAGGGGAAATAACTTCTTTGGTCACATCAAAGAGGGGACAGGTTTTGGAAGTAACTCAGGAAGGAAATAATGCCGCAATAAAGGGAAAGCTTCCAGTTTCTGAAATGCTGGGCTGGTCTTCTGAATTGAGATCTGCAACTGAAGGAAGAGGAGTTTCATCCCTGGTTGATCAGATGTTTGAAAGAGCGCCGGTAGAAGTGCAGAATAAGATTATAAGGCAGGTCAGAGAAAGAAAAGGGATGAAGGATTAATAATAAGTTTTTTTGATAAACAGAAAAAATATTCTCCATATGAAAAAGAATCTCTAAAAACATCTCATGACAAGCAAAAAGATAAAAATAATTCTAATTGTCAATGATGAAACTCTAAATTTTTCTAAGGAAAAATTACTTGAAGAGATAACAGGCAATGCAGTGCATCTTCCACCAAAAGAGAAAAAATATCATCCTTCAAATAAAATCCCATACAATTGGGGAGCACATCTTAAAAGTCAAAGAGTCAGCAAAACACCTTATTACCGAAAGCACTGCTGAGCAAGATTTAAAACATTCATTATACATCATATCTTATTAAAAAGGGGACTGGATGAAATGAAACTATCGAGAATATTTTTGGCGATTGGAATCTCCATAATTTTTGCAGTATTTGCAGGATATTCCCTTTATGTTTTCTATGAACCCCCTAAATATTATCTTGATCAAAACAATACCTGCCATCAACAATTTTATTGTGAAAATATGACTGCAGATTGTTATCATAACAAGACGGCAGCTGCTGAGATGGGATATCCGGCCTATGGCGCTGAACCCATCCCAGTTTATTATTCAGATGCAAGATTCGCGGGAGAATACAATTCTACATGCTATAATGGAATAATTAACAGCCAGGATTATCTTCAGTGCCTCGAAGACAGAGACAACTGCAATATTGATTTTCAAAAATCAACAAGAAGGTATGCTCATTCGAGAAATAGCTTCTACATCTTAACGGCAATAGCAATGATTGCGATTATTGCTGGAGCATTTTTTATATCTGTTGAGGGGATTTCCTCAGGCCTTATCGGCGGAGGAATACTCACCATGCTTTATGCCCTCATTTCCACATCAGAATATTGGCTTACTCTTGGAAAATATGTCAAGCTTCTTGCCATATTCGCAGTTCTTATTTTGCTTTTCTATATCGGGTACACGAAGTTCAAGAAATAATCCCCTCTTCTTTCTCGCATCAAATCAACCCCCTTGCCATCCCGCTTTGCTAAAATACTTTTTCTTTTGCCATCTTATAATTGTAACTCTAGCTTAAATATTCAAATTCATTTGGAAAATAATGCCTCTGGAAACTTTGGAAAAGAAAGCGCTGAGTGTTGAAAGCATTCTGAAAGATTTTGAGAAAGCATTGAGGAGTAAAAATCCGGAGGGGGCAATTGATAAATTGAGGGGCGCGGTCAGCAGGGCAGAATATGATGGGAATCTGTGTCAATATGAATTGGTCAATCTGGCTAGTCGGACTCAAGAACTGGTAGAAAAGTATAGGAAAAAACAATACTCCCGTCAAAATTAAAAAATGACTTGTGATGCTCAGAAATTATAAAAATTTTCGGCATACCCAGAATTATTAAGAATTCTAAATTGAAACCTAGACTTTTGCGTTTTTAACGAACACAAACCTATTCATTACCTCTTTCAATTTCTCAACACTTCTTGCTTTTCTTTTTAGCCATCGCCAGCCCTTTATGGCGATGAGCCTGAAAAACCTGCAACTTTCTCCTATG
>JAHJTO010000047.1 GCA_018829845.1 Nanobdellota archaeon | reverse complement strand
TAAGATAAATTTAAAGGATAATTCGAGTGGTTTTGAATGGAGTATTCATGTTTCACTTGAACCAAAACAACAAAAAATTTTAAGGGCTTTGGGTGTAGTGACCAAAAACTAGGGTAAATTTAAGTATATAGGCATGCTACAAAAATGATAATTATTTCAAAATCATAGAAATGTTTATAAAGAGATTTTTTCTATATATGATATGCAAATAAAAAAGAGCGCAGCCATTTTGGGTTTAGCGATTCTACTTTTAGTTCCTTTTGCATCTGCAGGATTCTTTGATTTTATAACTGGAAAGGCCTCAACCCAGAATACCAATCTTAGCATTGTTGTAAATAATACTTTTCCAAATGTGACTGTTGTGGGTACGACCGAAATCTCAAGTATAAACGAAGAAACATTCACAAGTTATTCATTCAATGTATCTGTCTATGATCATGACGGGGTAAGAGATATTAATGGGACCTATGGCGTTACAGTTGTTAATGTAAACTTTACAAATGGGGCCGAAACTCCAAGACATGCTTCCTGTTTATTAATTAACAGCAACTTTAGCACAAAGACTGCAACCTATAACTGTACCGTGATTTTCTGGTATTGGGATGCTCCTGGAATTTGGAATGCAAAGGCTAGTGCAAATGATTCTGGAGGCGCAATGGCATACAATCTTACACAGAATCTTAGTGTTCCAAATCTTTTTGCTTTGAGAATTTATCCTACAAACATAACGTGGAATAGTTCCTTGAATCCGGGTGCAACAAACCAAACTGCTTCACTTAGCACCATTTTGAATAATACTGGAAACATTGACTTTGCATCGGGAAGCACTAATTATATCACTCTAAATTCAACAAATCTTAGCGGTGCAGTCAACCCATTACAAATAGGTGCAAATCTATTCAGCGTTGGAAATGAAACTAATCCCGGAGATATAGAATGCGGATTTAATTTACTAGTTGAGAATCAGTTTAGAAATGTAACAAGCATACTTTACAGCGGAAATCTTAGTGCCGGAGCAGCCCAGGAAGAATTATCCTACTGCCTTACAGAAGTTCCAGCATACATAGAAAAGCAGAATTACGCAACCTTGAACCCTTGGACAATAAAACTTAATGTAGTTGCATAATAACTAATCTTCATCAGTTAAATTAAAAAGAGGTAAAAATGAGAAAAGAAATTTGCGTTTTAATGACTTTAGTCTTAGCGGTTAGTATGATTTCTTTGGTTAGTGCCGGAGTAGGATATCCTTATTTTGAGAAGAATACCTTCGTAATGGCTCCAGGAGAATCAAGAGATTTGACTTTCACACTAAGCAATTCTGAAGTAGACAGCAAATTATTCCAGGCTTCAGTAACCCGGGGTAGTGAGATCGCATCATTTGCTAAAAGCAAATATACTGTTGCTACGGGAAAGATTGTAAATGCCGACCTTAGAATAAAGATACCTTCTACTGCGGTGGATGGACAGGAATATCCTTTTACTGTTAATTTTGCAGAAGGGCCTGCAGACAGTGTCCAGAGTGGAATATCTCTAGGGGTTGCTGCTGAGATTGGATTCAAGGTTGTTGTGAAGAAACCAGAAGTTGAAAGTACCGCCATGACTCCTCAGCAAAAGTGGATGATTGCAGGAATAGCCATTGTCATCTTGGCAATAATAATCTGGCTATCACTTGGAAAAAAGAAGAAGAGAAAGTAAACTTCTAAACTTTTTTCCTTTTTTCCTTTTTTATATTTTATTAATTGCAACAGCGATGTTAACCACTAAAAACTTTTATAAACAATTTTACACTAGAATAAAGATGAAAAGGGGAGTGTTATTGTTGTTTGTGACGTTGGGATTTTTGATCCTTAGTATTGGATCATCTTCTGCAACAATTGACACTAGTTTGACTCCATATGCAGTTTATGGCCTTTCTAATGTTAGCGTCAATGCTGATGGCCCACCAGCTCTTTACATCCATATTCCAAAGGCAGGAACATATTTCATAAACACAAATCTTCCAATAAAATTTGGAGTAAATGGGGCAACAAAAGTCACGGTCCTTGTAAAACATGAGAATACCATCATCAGTTTTTTACCAATGTATATTGGATCACAATTTTCTAATGGAATAAATACTCTTTTCTTTAATACGAGTTATCTTGGAACACATTCTGTAAATATAGAAGCAGTTGATGAAATTACTGAAGGACCATATAAGGGGAATATCACTAAAAAGAATGTTACGTTTACAATAGACACAACTGCTTTGACGTTAATTTATTCAGATTACACTTCGGAATACAAAGGAGCATCTACAAATCTTTACATTTTGACAATTGAAGAATTGCAGGATCTTGCAGGATTTATTTTGGAAGATACAAGATATGGGGAAATTGAATTTTTGGAAAATGTGAACATCACAGACGATGAAAATCCTCTTGACAACATTGTAAATATAAATGGTAATGTTAAAATTTCTTTTAATAAGATATTTCTAAATTCAACTGCTCTTCCAAACCTAAATAAAAGAGCAAGAATTTATTTATATAATCTATCTTTTATTCAACCAATTGTTTTGAAAGATGGGATTCCATGCCCCAATGACACTTGCACCGGAATTTTATACTCAAACGGACTTTTGAAATTTGATGTAACTAATTTTTCAACATATTCTGCCAAGGAAGGATATGTTCCACCGATTACACCTGGGAGAGCGGGCGGAGGAGCAGAGGTAGCAGCAGTTACTCCGGTTGAAGAAGAAAAAGAAATTGAAGTTCTTCCAGCTCCAGCATTGTGTATTGAAAATTGGAAATGCTCTGAATGGAGTGTCTGCACTGACGGTAAAAAGGTCAGAAGCTGTGTTGATGAAAATGATTGCGGTACAAATCTGAAGAAACCAGAAGAAAAGAAAGGATGCATAACTCAAAAAGCCATATGGATTACCGGTGGTGTGATTTTAATTACAATCATAATTGCATTGATAATTTTATTTGCAGTTCCAGGATACTGGATTTTTGCAAAAAAGAAGAAAAATAAATTTTTCTTGCAACTTGAAGAATTAATATATAAGACACAAGATCAATTGGAAAAAGGAGAGATACGAAAAGCTTCAAACTCTTACAAAGTTTTGAATGAATATTTACAACAATATAAATCAAAAATTTCAAAAAGAGATTTCAAAATTTTGCATGAAAAAGGAATGAAATTATATGATTCTTTACTGAAAAAGTCTATCTAATTTGATCTTTTTCTAAAAATCTTTAATTGTTTTTAATAATTTTTACGAATATTTTGATTAGTTTAATATTTCTGGATTTTTTGTCAAGTCCCTATATCATGCCTTATCATCTTCTTTTTGAGTTTTATACATACATATTAAGTATTTTTAGGCCCATTTTAGGCATAAATTACATACAAAATAAGTATAAAAGATAGATTTTTAAGTATAAAATACATACATAGTAAGTATTAAAGAGGCTCTCAATTATGAATAAGTGTGTAGAAATAGCCAGATCTAGCAATCGGACTGAGAGCAAGAGCTGGGATGATTATTCTGAATATGGAAATTTTTATTACAAAAGAGTAAATATTCAAAGGGAAGAAATTTCAGAAAATAGAAAAAAATGGAAAACTCTTTTCATATTTTTAGGAATTTTATCTTTAATTTTAGTTTCTTCATTTTTAATTCAGAATCAATTTACTGGGAAAGTTATTTTATTTGATAAGAATATCTTTTCAGAGAATGAAACGGTTTCTGGAGTTTTTGAAATCCCAATAAAAGAAGGAGAATTACTTTCTTCGGATTCAGTAATCAATGTGAAAGTCGGATCTGAAAATAAATCCATGGTTCTAGGAGAATTGTTTAATATGCCGCAATTCAATGGAGAAGTTTTCTACGGTGGCAGTTCATATGGATCTGGAAGTGGATATGGTTTCATTGGAAAGAAAACTTCATATCCTGATGTAAAATTCAAATTAAATATTATACAATTATCAATTGGCAATTCAGATATTCGGGAAATCCTAGGAGCAACAAATTACAATGAACCATTTGAATATTTCTTTGATGGGGAAGCGCAAATTGTTTCTGGAAGCGTTTCTGATAATTTAAATGACATACAACTCCCAGATAATACTCTTTCTATAACACAAGATGGAAACAAGATAATTGTTTCTACAAAATATTCAACAGAGGAAGAGGGATTCGGAAAAGACTTTGTTGGAGATGAGAAGGTTTTGAATGTTGATCTTTCTAAGTTCAATATTCGGCTTCCTTCAGGAGAATATGAGCTTGAGGCCTCTTTAATACACCAAGATCAAATTCTTCTTTCCTCCAAACAAACATTGACCATTTCCCCTTCCTCTTTGAAAGATACGGCTGTTTCGGAGCTTAAAATAACTGATGAACCATTGCAGATACAAGAGACAGTTGTCCCAGTTCTCAACTTCACTGCCCCAACTCCTGCAAACGGGACTTCGACTTCAAACACATCAGTGGAAATAAATGCAACAATTGATGAAGAAAATTTAGACACATTCAAATTCAACTGGAACGGGACAAACACTTCTACTGTATCACTAAGCGGATCAGAATTGAATGCATACTTCACAATAAGCGGCCTGAATAATCTTACCTTTAATAATGGAAGCTTTTCATCAACTTTTTATGATCCTTCTCTTGTTTTTATGATGAATTTTGACAATGTAAGTGCAATCGGAGAGAATGAGACATACGCTGTTGACATTTCAAAATATGGGAACAATGGGACAATCAGTGTAGCAGCATGGAATTCTTCTGGAAAATATGGTTCTGCCATGCAATTTAATGGAATAGGAGATTATGTTTCTGCAAATGATTCAAGCAGTTTAGATGCAACGAGGCATACGCTTGCGGCATGGGTCTATACCTCCAATGCGACAAGAGACCAGGGAGTAATTTACAAAGGAACATTATCTAATGCGGAGGGAATTTACTCTATGGCGACTTTTTCTAATAAGCTACTTTGTGGGGTAGACGGTAGCTGGAGAACTCAAACTACGGCAGACCAGATACAGTCGAATACTTGGCAATTTATTGTTTGTACTTACAATGGTTCAGATTCAAGAGCATATGTTAATGGTAAGCTTATAGCCACCGGAGCCTATACTGGCGGCTCAACAGATAATAATCCTGTGTACATAGGGATGTATTACAGTACATCTTATTCTTGGCTTGGACGAATAGATGAAGTCAGAATCTACAATCGTTCTCTTTCCGCAGACGAAATTTCGATACAATATTATTCCAATCTCAGAAAATATGATTCTAACAAATGGGCTTTCTATACAAATCAAACATCTGGGAATTATGTGCTCACCTCAAATGATGGGGGAAAATCAGAATTTGCAAAATACAACTCAACCAGATATACTTTCTACAATAATGTTTCAAATCTTTCAGTTGGAAACTACACTTTCTCCGCATGGGCGAATGATACTGCTGGAAATGCAAACTCAACTGGGATAAGAAGTTTTAATATAATTCCTCCTACAGATACTATTCCTCCCGAGATCACAATTATCTCTCCATTGAATCAAACATACAATGTTTCAACAATCGACTTCAATGTCGCATTGAATGAAAATGGAAGCTGGTGTGGGTTCAGTTTGGATGATGCTGCAAATGTGAGCATGGACAAATTCAATGACACGTATTTCAATTATACAAAAACCGGACTGGCCGATGGAAGTCACAACATAACTTTCAGCTGCAATGACACTTTGGGGAATATGGTGACAACGGATTTGAGATATTTCGCTGTTAATACAATTTGTTCTGCAACAGGTGGAACAATAACTCAAGATGGGAACTATACTATTCATACTTTCACATCAAATGATACTTTTTCAGTTACAACTGGCTGCAATGTTGAAGTTCTCGTTGTTGCTGGAGGAGGCGGCGGAGGAGGAAATTATGGTGGCGGAGGAGGAGGCGGAGGAGGTGTAGTTTATAACTCCACTTATTCCGTTACATCATCTCCAATAAATGTCACTGTTGGCGCAGGTG
>JAHJTO010000046.1 GCA_018829845.1 Nanobdellota archaeon | reverse complement strand
TAGCATGCAGGGGTGCCGGAGCGGCCAAACGGGCAGGTTTAAGGATTATATCTTTAATGCCAAACTTAAGGTCCTTCGGGGATGAGTAATCCTGTGGCTTAGTGCCTTCGCAGGTTCAAATCCTGTCCCCTGCATCATGCTCTTCTGGCACAGAAAATGATATGATTTTCAAGGAAAACCTTTCAAACGAAAACCCTTATAAACTTCGTAAGGAAACTGCGTTTCCTTGACGATCAACCTTCCTTTAATTTGCTAGGAGAAACCTTATAAACCAAAAGATATCTAGAATGGTGGCAGACTAAGCCGGCGTTCTAGCCCTGCGCTGTTACACAGTGGGCTTCAGTGGGTTGAATGCTGATGACAGTGAATTAGACGTCATCCAGTCTTGATCTGGACGTTGATGCTTTGTCCTGCTTGATCTTGCTTTGGCGAATCGGGTCAGTTCCGGAAGGAAGCAGCCCTAAACTTTGGTGTAGATGCTTGCAGAATCACAAGGCGGAGAAAGGACCAAGGTAAAACTGTATGATTGCTACCAGCTTCATCAGCTGTCTGCCAATTTATCTTTCCCTAGAATTTCTCGATTGAACAAATTTAAATAGGTTTTTATCATTAAGAAGAACATGAAAAAAAGATGGCGAGATAAGAAGAACATTTATTGGATGTTTCTTCTAGGCCTTATGCTCATTTTTATCATCATGCTAATCAAAGGAGCATTTCTTACTGGGAATGCTGGCCTGGAGCAATCAGCAGCGATAATCTCAAATGACTGTTACATCTGCAAGGATGCGGCAGGAAATACCTTAGCTTATTCTTCTGATGAAAAATGCCCAAAGAATTCCTCTGCAGTAAAAGCAATTTCTAGCGCAGATAAAAGCGAGTGTATAAATGCAATTTTAAATATTAATGGACCAAGCACTTATCAACAAACTCAAGAGAGTGAAGTAGATTTGGTGAAAAAGTATGGAGCAATAGTACTTGATATAAATAAAAATGGAAAGCTGGATCCTGAGGATTCCTTCACCATGCCGCCTTTGCCGCTCTCGGCCAGTGCAAAGAAGCTCTATCTTGAGAGTCCTGCTTCTTTTACCCCTTCGAGGGTTGTAAAAATAAACGGGCATGACTTAGGGCTGACAGAGGCGGTTTCTGTAGAATATAACAAGGATGCTTTATCTATCCGATCAGACCTCGACATGGAGCTGCATCAAGGGGTAAGGTACGACAGAGATTTGACATGGCTCAGGAATGGTGATATAATAGTTATGAATTTAAATGAAGAAGGAAAATTAGTATCCAAAGATTTGGTCACAAACCACAATCTTGGGTCTCCTACATATCATGGCATTAAAATCAATAAAGGAGATAGGATTATTTTGGCGAAAGAGAGCACAAAAGATTTGCTTGGAGTACCCATTAATACCATTGAAAAATCTGCCATAAAGCAATTGTATCAAGAGTTGGAGAATTCCATAGATACAATTATAAGTTATATTTTTCTTGGGAGATAAAATAAGCATTGGGTCTGAAATGCTAAATCAACGTAATCATTGAATGACCCTATTTTCTGCATGGATTTAGAGTATTTTTTACAATCGGGAAATTCTTATATCTTTTATCGTAAATCTCTTTTGCCCTCTTGCTTATTTCCTCAGCAGACAAATGAGAAAGAGAGTATTTCGTAGCTGTGTCCCGATATCCTAGAAACCCTTCAAAAGCCATTTTTGAAGTCCAAGTATATCCCGACCAATTCAAAATTTTTGATAATGTTGAATTTTCTAAAGATCTCTTTTCTACATCCTCTATGTCGCTCAGCTCTAGCGTAGACTCCATCAGCGAGGATAGGGATGCCCTAAGCTCTAACTCAAATTTACCGTAATATCTGCCAGAAATCAAATCATTCGCATGTCTTAATTCATGAGAAGTCTGAGATTTCAATTTCTCTACAATATAATCTGCTTTAATGTTATTAGATTGTTTTATTGAGTCATAGATTATCTGCTTTTTGAAACTCCATGAAGAATCATTGGCTGGGAGAAAAGCATTCTTCTTGTACGATTCCCAATTCTTTGCCACCTCTTCGGCATCCTTCTCTATTAGGGATAAATCTATTGTAGATCTAACCCTTCCGTCAAAGCACCCAGTATTGGTTGTTGAAGTAAGCCCGTTTTCATTAACAACAAATATGTCATCAAGCACCCTCAGAACAGGGTTCTCGCTCTTTGTCCTGGCAACTCTCACATCAAATCCATTTATCTTTCTTTCCTCCACAATCTCAGGATAACCTCTGTGTTTAATATACACCGAGGATACTTTGGAAGAGAGTTTTGAATATATGTCTAGAATAGAAAAATTGAAGGATGAAGAGACTGCTGCATAAGATAGGATGGCGAGGCCTATTCCCAGAGCTATATCGGTGTTGAGCATTTTTTTCATGCATTATTAAATGCTTTTTACTTATATAAATGTTACTATTGGGTGATGACAAAATTATATGGAGATTATCAGCTTCATCAGCTGTCTGCCAATTTATCTTTCCCTAGAATTTCTGCTTAGAAATCTGGAAGATTTTTGGCAGTGCTTGAAAATTGTAGATCAATTTTTGGACACAGAAAATTTTCAGAATTTTCTTGTGCTTGAAACTTTGTTTCAAAACACTTGACAAGGTTTTTATACAGCGTCCTGCTAAGTTATATAAGAGGGAGATTATGGTAAATTCAAAGCGAGCATACGGAATTGTTGCATTGATGCTCTCAAAGGTTGATTTGATCGAAGGGACTTCTGATAAAAAAATATTGAAGAAAGAAAGGGCAGACCTCATACTGCTTCAAAAACTTCTTTCTAAGGAACTTGGGTAAATGAAAATCGCAGAACTGAAATATGATTTGAGAAGGGCCGAGGAGATATCAAGAGATTTGATTATAATCGAGAATGAAATATTAAAAACGGCAGTAGAAGATGAGAAGGAAATGCTGAGAAAGAGCTATTCTTCTCTGATGGAACAGCTGAAAAAGATAAATGATTCTATTCCTGAACTCCTTTCTAAGTCTGAAAAGTGAAATGGCAAGTTTTAAAGCTATGGATGGGGTCCAAAAACTAAGATGGGCTATAAAGAAAAACTGAAGAAAATTAGCGAGTATGTTTATGAATTGCCTAAAGAAGGCAAGATGTTAGTCCCGGGAAGAATATTCGCTTCTGAAGAATTGATGAAGAAGATTGAAGAGGAGGCTATAAAACAAGTTGCCCATGTTGCAGAATTACCTGGAATTTTGAAATATTCTCTGGCTATGCCTGACTTGCACACTGGCTACGGATTTGGCATAGGTGGCGTTGCCGCTTTGGATTTCGAAAAAGGGGGAATAAGTCCGGGGGGAATAGGGTATGACATAAATTGCACTCACCCCGAAGTGACAATTTCTATGAAACATGGAACTTGGCTTCGGATAAAAGATATTGAAGAAAAATGGAATGATGTAAAATTAAAATTTTCAAATCAGAGGTTTGATTTGAAAGAAACAAATCTTAATCTCTTTATGAAAAGAGAAGAAAAGGGCTTTTTGTATAAAATTACATCCAAGACGGGACATGAAATAAAAGTTACAGGAGATCATCCGATCTTCACCAAAGGAGGAATGAAAGAAGCAAAAAATCTCTCTTTGAATGATGACATAGCCATACATTCTTTTGAAGGAATAGAATATGAAGAGCCAAGCAGCGAAATAATTTTGACAAGAGAAGATTTTGAAAAAACTCTTGAAAAAATTGGAATAACGTCGAAAGGGAATGCGCAAAAACAAGTTATGAATTTTATTGATAAACTGAATATTTTACCATTAAGATATAATTCAAAGCAGTTGCCTTATTTAATCAAATTGATTGGTTTTATTTTGGGCGATGGAGTTATTTCTGTTTCAAAAATAAAACAGGCAAGTTTCTATGCGAAAACAGAAGACTTAGAAGAGATTAAAAAAGATATAGAAGAATTGGGTTTTGCCACTCAAAACATATTTAAAAGAAACAGAAACCATAAAATAAAGACTTATTATGGAACAAAGGAATTCTCTTTTGAAGAAACAAGCTTGCATAAAAAATCTGCTGCCTTCGCAGCTATTTTGATATCTTTGGGTTGCCCTTACGGCTCAAAGACACATCAGGAATATGGGGTACCAAAATGGATTTTAAAAGCCCCCCTGTGGCAAAAAAGACTTTTCCTTGCTGCATTTTTTGGAGCAGAATTATCTAGTCCAAAGACAATGAACAAGTATAACTTTTATGAGCCTCAATTAAATATGAACAAAGCTGAAAACTTAAAAGAGAATGCTATTGATTTTTTGAATGATATCAGACATTTGCTTTCAGAATTTGAAGTTAAATCAAGCTTTCCCGTTGAAGTAAATGGATACAAATATGAAGGAAAAAGAGGAAATACTGTTGGTTTAAGACTGAAAATGCTAAATAATCCAGAAAATCTTCTTAACTTCTTTGAAAAAATTAGCTATGAATACAACAAAGAAAAACAGAAAAAAGCATGCCTTGCAGCCAATTATATTAGACTTAAAAAGAAAGTTGTCCAAGAAAGAACGGTGATTAGAGCGGAAGCAAGAGAGAAGCATAAACAAAATGTTCCTATGGCCCAAATAACTAGCAAATTAGAAAGCGAATATGCTGCTCAACAGTTTATTAGACATTCCATTTGGTCAGATTATGGCGGAGTTAAAGTTGCTTTCAATTTCATGTCATTTGATGAATACTGCCAAAAATATTCTCTTGGAAACGATGGTTTGGCATGGGGTGAAATTGAAGAAATTAAAAAATTGCCATATGAGGGATTGGTTTATGATGTGACAATGAATGATGAAAATCATAATTTCATCGCAAATAGCTTTATTGTCTCAAATTGTGGCGTCAGGCTTTTGAGCACAAATCTTGACAAGAAAGAGATTTATCCAAAAATCAGGGGTCTTTTGGATTCTTTGTTAAAGCATGTTCCTGCAGGACTTGGATCTTCGAACATAAGAATAAGCAGGGAAGAATTAGATAAGGTTTTGGAGAATGGAGCTGAATGGGCTGTGAAGAATAATTATGGAAATAGAGATGATCTTGAATTCTGCGAGGAAAATGGAAACATGAAAGGTGCCGATGCCAAGAAGGTTTCAAATGAGGCTAAAAATAGAGGGTTCAAACAGCTCGCCACATTGGGAAGCGGAAATCATTTTTTAGAAATCCAATATGTCGATGAGATCTTTGATGAAAAGGTTGCGAAGACTTTCGGAATAACAAAGAAAGGACAGGTTATGGTCATGATTCACTGCGGAAGCAGGGGATTGGGCCATCAGGTTTGCTCAGATTATTTGAGAGAGATGGAAAGGCAACTTCCCGAAATAGTTGCAAAACTTCCCGACAGAGAATTGATTTATGCTCCTGCAAATCACAAACTATGTAAAGATTATTTTTCCGCAATGACTGCTGCGGCAAATTTTGCATGGTGTAATAGGCACATTATCGGACATCAAACAAGACAGGCATTCTCAGAGATATTTCCAAAATCAAAACTTGAAACTGTTTATGATGTGGCCCATAACATCTCCAAAATAGAAGAGCATGAAGTTGATGGAAAAATGAGAAGGGTTTACATGCATAGAAAAGGAGCAACTAGGGCATTCGGACCTGGAAGAAAAGAAATCCCAAAAGAATATAGAAAAGTTGGACAGCCAATAATCCTTCCTGGAAGCATGGGAACTGCCTCCTATCTCCTAGTTGGAACACAAAAAGCTGAAGAAATATCATTTGCATCTACTGCTCATGGAGCCGGAAGGGAAATGTCAAGGCATGAAGCCCTTAGAAAATATACTGGAGAAGGAATAAAGAAAGATTTGGAATCAAGAAATATATTCATTAAATCCGCTTCGTGGAAAGGGATAGCTGAAGAGGCTCCCGGAGCATACAAAGACATTGAAGAGGTTGCCGAAGTTTCACATCAATTGGGAATAGGAAACAAGGTTGCTAGATTGAAACCTATTGGAGTGATTAAGGGATAAAAATGTAGGAAACCAAGGTTTCCTGACAACCACCTTCCTTTTAATTCCAGCATCCCCCGTCGTGAAATAAGATCAGAGTGTGTTATCCGAAAATTAGTTCTCAAGGCTGATGTTAATCAGCCCATGAAATTCAATAAAAAGAGCTTGATTGAAACCTTAAGGCTGAAAAACGAGGGCAAATCAAGCTATCAGGCGAGGAAGATCGCACATGTTTCAAC
>JAHJTO010000045.1 GCA_018829845.1 Nanobdellota archaeon | reverse complement strand
TTTGTTTGAGAAATAAAAGATTAAAAAATAATTTTGAAAAAGTTGTCACTTTATCAAAAGAGCAAGAAAAAATTATTAAGTCAGTTGATAAACATATCTTAAAACTAAATGTAGTGACTAAAAATTAGTTGAAACTCAGGTTATTAGTATTTATTATTTTTAAGATTTATTAGGGCATTCTTATAATTTTTAAGACATGAAACAACTGCTTTATGAATTTCTGGAAGCTCAAACCCTTCTTTCTTCAATTTGTCAGAATTGAGATAACAATTACATCTCTTTCCCACAGTAAAATTGTCTAAACTTGCTAATGAAATCATTTCAAAGTTATGAGATGGATCAATTATTTCTTTATAGTATGTCATAATTTCTGATGCAGAGATTGTTCCGGGATTTACAATATTATAAATTCCTTGACTTCTTTTATTTGTTAAGTAAGTTATTGCATCTAACATATGTGGAATGGTAGTCATAGAATTTTGAGCATTTATTAATTTTGAATAATCTTTGAGTTTATCAATAAGATTTCTTTTGTGGGGAATTTCATCTAGAGGCATTTGTATTCTTAAAAGTAACGATGGAAACTCATTAAGAATTTTTTCGGATATAATCTTGGTCCTTGCATAAAATTGAGAGCCATAAAAGTCAGGTTCATCTTCTTCATTAAACCCTTTTCCATTATTGTCCCCATTATAAACTCCCCCACTACCAATATGTACAAAATAAATTCCTCTTTTTGAGCATTCCATACAAAGATTTGATGCTGCAATTATATTGCCTTCGACTGTTTCCTGTTTATGGGTTTCACACCAATCAATATTTGGCCTGCCAGTCTTTCCGGCAGCATTAATTACCACATCCGGCTTTTCATGGTCAAGATAATCTGCTAGCTCTTTCTTTTCAAGAAGATTTATTCCAGTAAGATCGCAGTCCATTTTATTTGAAATTCTATGCCCGAGATATCCTTTTCCAAAAACTATTGTTTTATTTGTCATTTTATAATAAATTAGTCAGAAATAATCGATATAAAAACATTGATATCATTTATTATAATAATAAGGAAAATGGGGAAATATGGGGGAGTATAACCATTGCGGTTTTAGCATTAAGAAAAAGTCATAGACTTAGGGTGAGAGAACAAATTTTGATGGAACATCAAAATAATGATAATCAATTACTGAATATTTTAGAATTTACTGAAAATTAAAAATTTAAAATAATAATTTTATTCTTTCGCAATGATCTGACTAATTATATCGGAGAATGCAGGTCGGGTGATAAAGACTCCGATGGATATTCCGATTATTGTTGTGACTGCGAAGCCTCTGATCATTCCAGCACCAGCCCACCACAATGGAATCATAGCTACTAACATTGTTGAGAAGCATCCGAAGATTATGAAGAATGCTCTCTTTACCCTTTCCTTGAGACTGGATGATCTATTGTTTTCTTGATTTCTTGATTCATCAACTATGATTATCTGGTCATTTACTCCCATTCCTATTGCCGCTATAATCCCGGCAATGGATGCAAGATCAAGATTCCAGTTGATTGCGGCGGCAACTCCCAGAATTATGAAGATTTCTGATGCAGCTATAGAAAGCATCGGAACAGTATAAGAAATGCTCTTGTATCTAATGAAAATGACTAATGCCACCCCCAGAGCGGCTCCAAGAGCTGCAAGGAAAATATTTTTTATAAATTCATCTCCGAGAACGGGAGAGATTGAATCTAGTTTTGCTACTTCTAATTTGAATGGAAGACTTCCCGTTATTAATATTGTTTGAAGTTTGAGCATGTTGGCATTTGCATTATTGAATGCTTCTTCTTTGGTTGTTCCTGCTCCCGGACCATTGATTGCTATTTGGGTTGCGTCTGCATTTCCCTTAAGTCCTGCATCAATCTGTAAACTATCTACAAGTTGATCATCAAGATATAAATCAAGAGTCTCACTCAATATTCTTTGACCGTCTGCAGTCATGTTAATATCAAGTTTAGAAGTGATGTCTGCCTGCCTTTGTGCTGCTTGTGGGCTAAGATAGATTGTGAATTGGAATTGGTAATAATAACCATCTGATGTTTCTTGGCCACTTTGGATTCCAGCACAGGAAGCATCATTTCTACATACTGATTTTATGTCATCCTTTCCACCAATGAAAACAGATTCATTTCCAATTTTTGCTTCGAACTTTCCTTGTTGTCCAATAAGATCTTGAAGTTCTCTTGGAGATGCTCCTGCAACTTCAACAATCATATAGTTATTTCCTGAAAGGTCAGATGCAGGTCTTATGTTCATGTCTGCTATCCCGTAGACATTGAATCTTTCTCTGCTTACTGCAATGAGATCATCCATTTCAGCAACAGTAAGCTTCTTTTCAGGCATTACTAGTGCTCTTGCTCCCCCAGCAAGATCTAATCCTGCTTTTACCCTTGTTGAAGGGATTTCAGATACTGTGAAATCTAAGGAATTTGTGAAGAAAATGCTTGTTCCATCTTTTGCTTTAATGGAAAGTTTTACTTTTGGCTCCAAGTCATTCTTTAATGAATAGAATCCTTCTTGAGCGGTTATTTCATTGCCATTTACCCTAATTAAAATTTCATTAATCGGGATTTCAGAAAAAAGGTTTAGTGCTTCTGTAATTCTAAGATCTTCATCAACACCAAGATCAAGAGTAAGTCCTTCTAATTTATATGTTTCTTTGTTTGTTTCTATAACCCATTCAATTGCCTTTACGTTTGAGAACAAACTTTCAATCTCAGCAGAATATTCTTGCATTGAAGTTATTTGAGCACCATTAATTTCTGTGATTATATCTCCTTGAGATAATCCTGCAAGATATGCTGAAGAATCCCGATCTACTGATTTAACTAAAACTCCATTTTGGAAATATCCTGTTGGATTAATAGCAAATAATGCTGCTACTAGCACAACTACTAAGACCCACATTTTAAAAGTCATTTTCATCTGTATCCCTTCCTTTCACAATACCATTTAATCAATCCGGCATTCATTCCCCATGTGATTATTAGATCGACTATTAATCCTACACTAAGTACTAAAAATACTTGTTTTAATGTAGGGGAGATTACTATAAAATATGCGATTGCTACTGCAACCAATGCAGTCAGAGTCATGGTTAATCCCGTCTTCATTGCTCCGAATATTCTTTGATTTAGTGTTCCCTCTTCTTTTCTTTTTAATACTCTTGTTGTAAGAAGGATGTCGGTATCTACAGAATAACCTATTAACATTAAAAATGCGGCTATTCCTGCTGTTGAAAGACTTATTCCAAAATAATTTACTATGGCTAAAGGGATTATAAGATCTGAAAATGCGCAAAGAATAACATATAGGCACGGGAGGGGCGATCTAAATAATATAAATACTACAATTGACATGAAAAAGAACGCTATAAAAATTGCCCTCATTAACTCTTTATAGAAAGATTTACTTAGGGCATCCCCCGTAAATTCTGTGCTTGAGTTTGTTTCATCAAGTGAATATTCCAAGAAAGATTCTAATTCTTTTGTTAGTTCTTCTGGTGTGGATGCAGTTTCTACAGATAGGGCTATTGTTTTTCCGGTTTTTATGTCAGTTAATGACCTTACAACAACATCACCAAATTTAGGTTTTAGAAAAGACTCTATTTCATTTGATGAAATATTCTCTGAATAGATGGTAATTGATGTTCCCCCGGTCAATGTAACGTCTTTGTACATAATATCGCCATTTTGGGAATAAAATGAGAATAAATAAACTCCTGAAAAGATAAGCATTAAGACCGGGATAATAAGAAATGTCTTGTAATATTTATCATAGAATGACTTTTGTTCATGACTAATTTGGCTCTTTTGATGCTCATCAGACTGTTCCATAAAAAAATGACTATGAGAATGTTTAAAAATATGTTGGTTGTCATTTTTGATATCGCATCGGTCATCTAATGGTTAAGATTTCAGCCTTCCAAGCTGATTATCCGGGTTCGAATCCCGGCCGATGCATTTCATTCTCTTTTAGATTCGAACCTTGGTTCTGCTAAAAAATCTTTTGGATTTTTGGCAGTGCCGGAAGCTAGGCTTCTGAGCACGAATCCCGACAGATGCATTTGTAGGATTCAAATGTTCGAATCTCCTTAGAAATCCTCGGGATTTCTGGGATGCCTGAAAGATTTGCTTTCAAAGCACCGACAGATGCATATGTAAGGGACCAAGGTCCCTTAACAATCAATCCCCTTTCTTTCAGAAGTTTAATCAAGAAAGACATCAAGAAATATGGGATGCTGGTCGGGTTCGAACTTGCCAAGAGCTAAACTTTATATAACTCTGATAATGTGATTTGTTAGCGCAGGGATGCCGGAGCGGTCAAACGGGGCAGACTCAAAATCTGCTGGCTTAGTGCCTTCACAGGTTCGATTCCTGTTCCCTGCATCTGTAGGAAACCGGGGTTTCCTAACAATCACCTTCCTCAAAAAGGAAGAAAGGAACTAGAATAGGAAAAATAGCTACATCTGATAAAAACAAAATGGCATTTAAAAAAGAATTCAAAAGAAATTTCAATATAAATTTTGGAAGAAGAAAATTCGGGACAAGCATAAAACAAAAAATTATCAGAAGGATGAAGCCCTTGGGAGAGAAAGAGATGATGAATGGGAAATTTTTGGTTGATACTTCTGCCATTATTAATAAGAAGGTTTCATCCCTGGCCAAGAAGGGATTGAAGGGTTTGATTCTGGTTCCCAATGCCACCATCGCAGAGCTCGAAAATCTTGCAAACAGGGGGCAGGATGTGGGGTTTGAGGGGCTGGAAGAGATTGCAAAACTCCACCATTTCAAGAATCTGAAAATACATTTTATAGGATCAAGGCCGACAGAGCATCACATAAAATATGCCAAGTCAGGGGAGATAGACGCCCTGATAAGGAATCTTGCATATGAAAATCGCGCTATTTTGATAACTTCCGATGTTGTTCAAGCAAAATCTGCAGAGGCTTATGGCTTGAAAGTTTTATTTGTCAAGACAAGGCAGGAAAAGCCAAAGAGAAGGTTTTTATTCTTCAATAAATGAATTTCATGATATTGGTTGCCCCCGTGGCGCAATGGACAGCGCGGCAGCATCCTAAGCTGAAGGTTGCAGGTTCGACTCCTGTCGGGGGCGTTTCTTCCCTTTATCCTGCATTTGTTATGGAGTTATCTAGAAGTTAGTTGATAATTTAATAGAATTAATTAGAATCAGTCAGAATATGCTGAAAATATTCCGAATATTAGGGCCATGAGACCGCCAATAGTGGCATATCCCGGAGGATTAACAGCATAGAGCCATTCACCAAGAGCAATCAATCCACCCACTGCTGCAACCACCCCGTACCATCTTGCCATTTTTTTCTTCTCAACTCCTTTAATACCTTTAAAAATGGGGAGTTTGTATTTAAAGCTTTCTTTGGATAAACTTTTGCGAAATCCCTAGATAAGCCATACCCATTTTTATATATAAAACGCAAAAGTCTAGTTTGGGACCTTGCGTGAAAATTAATCTCACTTGGTGAGGAGATTATCCAAAAGTTCTAATTTTTCTAGAAGACTTTCTGCCGTTCCGATATATTTTATGGCTTTTTGATGAAC
>JAHJTO010000044.1 GCA_018829845.1 Nanobdellota archaeon | reverse complement strand
TAAATTGATTTTTTTCATTTCTTTTTCCTTTCTTTATTTATTGACCTATGAATAATAATCCTAATATAACAATTGCTCAGCAAGCGGCGGCATTGAGTGAGCACTATCATCTTCTATGAACGAGCGAACGCCGTGGTTGCGATTGTTAGCCGCCGCTGGTGCCTGTATTCTTATTCTGATCGAATGAAGACTTGAGAAGTTCAAGTGCGTGCAAGAACTGTCTGAGCAATGTAATCCAAGCAGAACGAAAATCCGTTGGGAAGTATCCTATGCCAAAGAAATTGTGGGCTTCGATAACACGACTGTCTTTATCTGTGTGGACAGGATATCCATTACGAAGGTACACAAGGTTACGAAACACTTTGATGACCAAGGAATAATCTCCGCTGAGGGATACAAGATAGCGTTCGAGGAGTGAGATTGATAGAATCTGCGAGTCCGTGATGCCTGTGATCTTCCGAAGTAGCGCTGTGTTAAGACGGTCTATAAGATGAGCGATGGTGATCACTCGAACAGTGAACTCGTCTCTGGAATTCGCCGGACGAATCAACTCCAACGTTGCACGGAATTCTAACGGCACGAACAGGTCTTGTCCGTGAAGATCGTGGAAACGTGCGTTGATGTTGTCGAGTGCGTCAACAATAACGCTCCCTATCTGCAACTCGGTCAGATTGTTTGCTAATTCAGTGTTTTCGACAGTCACGCGAAACTCCGCTCCGTTGGGATTGGTGATTCTACCAGGATCAAATGGTGAGCGCTGAGGAGCATTTGAGGTTGCCAGCATAAGCTCTTCTCTAGGAGTAAGCGAGCCGTCCTTCAGTTTCTGAGTAATGTGCCTTTTACCGTGTTCATAGAGGACTTTCACGAGAGCTTCATCGTTGAGGCCCCAGCAAGCATGCAGAGTCCCCGTGATTCCTACCTTGATACGATGCTGCGTTGTCTTGGCTGCCTCTTCAGGTGAACCGATGTAGCCTAATTTGACAACTGAAAAGGGAAAGACAAACTCTATCACGTCGCGATCTGAGAGAAGCGGAGTATACTTTCCGAAGCGTATGTTGAATTCTTTCTTCATTTGATCAATAGCACCAGTGGCGGCTAACGGTATCGGTGTAAAAGAGGTTCGGCGAAGCCGAATTTGGGCGGAGCGAAGCGTAGTCTTTTACATCGTGTTATACGCTGTGCCGTGCCTTCTTTAAATATAAGGGGCTGACTTTCGAATGTCATATGTTGTTTCCCTTCAATTAAAATCGCTGGTCAGCAATGGTTTTGATTACCATTTTTTCCAATAAATTCTTCAATTTCTCTTTTGGCTTTCTCTAAAAGTTCTTTTGCCTCTTTGCGAAGAGAAAAGGATTGTTTGATAAGGTCAGAAATTGGCTTTTGTTTTTCTTGAGGAATAACGGGAATAAGTAAGTCTCCAAAAGTTGTTTTAGGGACTGCACTCATAATTGCACCTGCAGTTTTTTCTTCAAGTTGTAATTTCATTAGGTTTGAACGGAATAATAAAAATAAGAACTCGGGTAAAAAAATGTCTGACCTTATAACAAAAAATCCTGTGCTTGCTACCGAACTATCTAATTCACCAGGGACAAATCCAATATTATCAAGAGAACCTAAAAGAGAAGAGACTAAAACATCTCCTGCTTTAACAGACATTCTTGCCCTGCTTGGTGCTTCATATCCTTTTATTTGGCTGACCTCTTCTATTTCTCCAGTTGATGGGTTAATATTAGCAAGTTCAATGTAATTAAACAATTTGATAGGCTCTTTTGAGGGTCCTATCTTTTTGTTTGAGATTTTAACAACTTCCTTTAATTTCCTTACTTCATAACCAGATTTAATGATAAATTCTTTAACCTGCGTATACTTTGGCTTATAATGTTCTGCGTCAAATCGCAAAGATGAATCAATCTCCCCAAACTTTGTCTCAAAAATCTTTTCTTCTTTCAACTCTAATTTCTCAATTCCCAATGTTTTATTCAATAATTCTTCTGCGGATTTGTATTTTTCATCCGCGGATTTTCGCTTTTCGTAGGATTCTTTAACATAAGATTCAATTCTTTGCTGAAAAGTGGAAGGTGAAATGGGCACAAGAATTGAACCAATATCATCTTCAGATACAGCAGGATACATTGAAGCCATTGTCATTCTTACCAATTGATTGATAGCGTATTTAGTTTTGAGATAGGCGAAAAGAAACCAAGGATTGATTTTCTCAGTTTTTATCACTGCAAATCCTGTTGAGCAAATCTGGTTATTAAGTTCTTTGGTTATTATTGCAACTGCATTTCTATTTGGTCTAACGGTAGAAATAATAATTTCATTCTCTCTTACAACTTTTCTTGCTCTTGAAGGTGCTTGGTGTCCTTTTAATAACTGTATAGTAATGTCCCCAGTAGAAATATTTACATTGCTAATATCTATATATTTAAGCTCTTTCTCTGGTTCATTTTCTGGATTTCTTCTTAATTTTGAAAACTTGGAAATCTCATATAATGAGACATCTTTGCATTTTTTAAGCATACTTTCTGACTTCAAAAACTCAGGTTGATAATATTCTGCATCAAATCTCAATCGTTCAATTACCTGATTATATTTTATTTCTGAAATAATCATTTTTATCCCCTAAAAATTAAGCCTATGCTTTCTTTTAAATCCATTAAAAGCATCAATGATCTCAGGTACATCAGTATCAATAATTGGTTCGTCTTGCTCATCTTTTATGATTTCACCTTGCTCATTTTTTTTATACATTATTTTTGGTGTCTTTGAATTGAGGTCATAGCCAATCTTTTCAACTACTGCCATAAAGATTGGATAATTATCTTTTTTTAATTTATTTAGTTCTTTTTCGTTAAGAAGTTTTTGTAAAAATAAAACGCTTGTTTTAGGATTAACTCCTGCATGCATAAAAGTTCCAACTGGCATTGAAATCACTGCCAATATTCTTGCTTTTTGTTGGATAAGTTCTCTAACATAAGCCAAAGAAGAATTATTGAGATTCCCATCAGGTAAGACAATTGCCATCCTTCCACCATCCTTTAAAAGTTGCAAGCATCTTTCAATAAACAAAATATCAGGGACTTGTCCATTTTGTAGTTCATCGGTTTTTAACCATTTGCCTGTGCTCTTATCTTGCTTCCATTTGTACCCAAGTTCAAACTGTTTTAGGATTCTTTTATCTGTAACTTTGCCTTTGCTTCCAAATGGAGGATTTGTCATGAGAATGTCAAAAGAATCTAGATAAGGTCTTAAGGAACGAGGAACACCTGCTTTTTCTGAAATTGGAATTAACTCATCAAAAGAAAGCAAACTATTTGCAGAAAATATCCCTGTATGTCCATCATCGTATAAAATCATGTGCATCTTGGCAACTTTTGCTAAGTCAGGATTTATATCTATTCCTGCTATATGGGCATGAGCGTATTCTTTTAAGAATTCATTTGCTTTTGATTTCTTTTCTGGTCTTTCTTTAATAAATTTCTCTTTAACATAATTCATTCCTCTTACCAAAAATCCCGCTGAGCCACAGGCAGGGTCAATAAACTTTTCATCATCTTTGGGGTCAAGCATTTCAACCGCTAATTCAACTATGGGGTGAGGTGTAAAGAATTCTCCTCTTTCTCCTCTCTGATGAGCATAAACAAATGTCTGAAAAGCAATTCCTTTCACATCTGCTTTGGTTTCGATTAAACTATATTCCTGAAGTTGACTTACGACAAAAGCAAGAGTAATAGGTTTTAGATTTATTCTCTCACCGGGGATATCAAATACATCGCAATATCTGGATTTTACCTCCTCAAAAAGTTTTGTAATTCTCTCTGTGAAAGCACTTGGTTTGCCTTCTTTTATTTCTTCTTCTTCTTCCGTAGTGATACCAAACTCGCACTTAGCAGAAATTCTTTTCTCATCAACCATTTTTATAAAAATAAGTTTTAAGACCTCATTAAAAACTTTTTCCTTAAGGAGACCTTCATTAGCATAAATGTAGTTATGGCAGGTTTCAAAGACGCTCCTCAATTCTGGGGCAGGTTTTAAGTCTTTCTTTTCAGGTAGATGAATCGTTGTCTCGCCACATTTTGGAATTTTAAGTGTTTCACGGAAGTAAGGGGCTTGGTCTAAAACTTCTAAATAAGCAATATTAGAGCCATTAAACCAAATACTAAATTTCGCTCCTTTACAAGGAGAAAGATATGTCTTTAACTGCTCAATACCATCAGAGCGTTCTTTTCTTTTGGTCTCTACAATAATCCAGATATTTTCTTGGTCTTTGCTTTTACCATCTCTAAAAACAACTATGTCAGCAGGACCTATCCTCTTACTTCCTTTCTGTATGTCAAATTCTGTTTTTATCCATTCCTTTGGATATTCATATTCTTGGACTAATCTCATCAACATAATTTGTCTTGTTTGTTCTTCAGGTGTTAAACGAATCAAGCGATTGGTTAGAAAATCCCTAACATATCCCTCTTTTGTCTCAAGTTCTTCAGTTGGTTTATATTCTTTTTCAGGCATATTATTTTTCCTCTACTCGCTCAATTAAGTTTTCAATAATCTTTATTAATTCATCAATTTTTTCTTGCCTTATTTTATTATTTCTATAATGCCACATTACATTTAGTGGTTTTTTATATCTGTCAGTTACCTTTTCAATCTCCAAAAAGTCTTCTAACTCACTTTCGCTAAATGGGTGTAACTTCAATGTGAATTTATTTTTATTTTCCTCAATAAATGCATTTATTTTCTTGTGCTTATCATTATTTTTATCGCCATCATATAAAACAGAATGCTCAATGCCAAGCCTTCCAAATAAATTCATATACCGATGAATATCATATTTACCTGCCGCATTTAATATATAGACTCTACGGCTTTTAAAATTTATTTTTTTCTCCTTAACCAAACAATCTATTAAAGCCTTTTCACTTAAACCCTCACAGATAAGAACAATACCAGCAAAAAAGGAACAACACCTGTCAGGGTCTAACCATAAACAATAGCGAATGGATTCTAATTCTATATCTTCTCCTGCGGCTTTGCCTTCTAAAATTTCTTTTAATTCTTTATTTTCTTTTAAGATATCCTGCAGAGTATTACTATCTATTTGGTAAATAAAAGTTTCTGCTACATTTTTTGTAAGTTTCAAAAGAGACGGTATATCATCTATATTTTTACTTACAAAATGTGAAGAGTGGGTTGATATTAGCACCTGCTGATTTTCTGCTAATGCAATTTCATCCAGACTTAAATTTAGAATTTCCTGTTGTGCTGGATGCAAGAATGCCTCTGGTTCTTCAAACAAAATTAGGGTAAAATCTGGAGAGAACTCTTTTTTTTCTTTCTTGACCGGCATTTCTTTATATTTTGTGGATAATCTTATTAGTGTATAAATAAGATGTCGTTGAAGTCCTTGACCAAAGGAACTTATATCCAATCGCTCTTTTAGATATTTTTCCTCTAAATAGTGGCTTACTAAATTTTTTATTATTTCTTCTGGTTTAATTTCATTGATTTCCACACCAAAAGATACATCCCAATCTTTAATTTCTTTATTAACATCATCAATGAAATTTTGTATCGAAACCCCATCTTTAGAGGATTCAGTTTTAAATTTCTCATTAAAATCTATGAATGATTTACTCAAAGAATCAAAAGAAGGGCTATTTTTTACAACTTTCTTTACCACAAAATTTAGTGAATCTCTAAAAGCAGAAGGGCCACTTAACTTAGTATATTCATCTACCTTAGCCACTTCTGGAATGTAAATCACATCTCCTAACTTTGCCTCTGATATATTTTTTGCACCATAGAAAAGATTATTTGAAAGATTGCCTCCCTCATATCCATAAATGTTACTTTGATTAGACTTTACTCGGTCTGATTGGGAAGATTTCAAATATTTTCTTACCTTTAAAGAATTGTTATCTTGCTTATACTCATCTTTCAAATTCTCAAATTCATCATCGGTCAGATGGAACTCGATTTCAATCCAGATTTCTTGGTCATCAATTTTAAACTTAGGAATATCTTCTTTATCAAATTTTTCTTTCTCATAGAAAATCCTCAAAGCGTCAATTACATTTGTCTTTCCTGAATTATTTGCTCCTATTAGCAATGAATAATCACCTAAATTAAATGTTTGTTCCTTGATAGACCTGAAATTATGAAGAGCAATTGTTTTGATCTTCATACTTTTCTATTCCTCCTTAATAAGCCCTTCATTGAAAAAACTAAAGTAATTGTTATCACCGATGATGACATGGTCTAAAATTCGTATTCCCACAAGTTCACAAGCAGAAATGATACGGTTGGTTATATCTATGTCATCTTGGCTTGGTTGTGGTTCACCGCTTGGGTGATTATGGATAAGCACCAAAGCCGCTGCTGATTCTGTTACAGCCTCTTTTATAATTTCCCTTGGATGAACAATGCTTTTAGTAAGTGTTCCTTCAGAGATAGTAACATCTTTGATGATTTTATTTTTACCGTCAAGTAAAACTGCTTTAAAAATCTCTTTTTTCATATCTCTCATATAGGGTGTAAAATAATCAACTAAATCCTTGCTGGTTGTAATTTTAATCTTGGTCAAACTTTTTTCTTTAAGAAATCTTTTGCCTACTTCTGTTGCAGATTTTATTTGTGCAATTTTAGCAATGCCTAAACCCTTTCTTTTAAGTTCAGCAAAACTCTTTGAATCAATATTTCTAAATGTTCCAAATTCATTAATTAATTCCCGCGCCATATCTACAGCACTTTTGCCACTTGAGCCAACTCTTAAAAGAATAGCAAGAAGTTCTGTATCTGAAAGTTTATCAGCCCCTATTTTTAATAGTTTTTCCCTTGGTCGCTCATCTTCTGGCCAATTTACTATTGCTCTTGGATATTTTAACTCTTTTGTCATAATGGGTATAATGTTCACAGAATGTTGCTGTTGTTACCGTTTACAGAGAGCCAAATACCATTGGAAGTATGCGTACCGATGTCGTTGAGCAAGTCCTCGATGCTGACGATAGCGTTGCTTGAGTCGTGCAAAATATCCT
>JAHJTO010000005.1 GCA_018829845.1 Nanobdellota archaeon | reverse complement strand
TATTAGAATGACTATGAAACAGTGAGCTAGATGTTAGCTCACTGCAACATCGAATGTAGTGATAACTTTCTGGCTCTAAATAAATCTTGCGATTTGACAACGAATCGCATAAAGGAGAAAATATGGAAATGCAAATTCAACTTAGCGAGAGCTCTGCAAATCAGTATGTAAGAAATAACCACAGCGTCGGAATTTCAATGTGGCATTTTGAGTGGTGCTCAAAATACCGATATAATATGTTTGCAAAAGAGAAATATAAAAATTTGATAACGGCCTGCATAAGAAAAGCAGCGTTTATGCATAGCATAAAAATAATTGAGCTTAATGTGCAAGCAGATCATGTGCACTGTGCTGTTGAGATAAAACTTACCATGTCGCCAGCGCAAGCATTGCAGATTCTGAAAGGACTTTCAGCCTATTTGTTTTTCAGAAATCATGAAAAAGCGAGATTGAGATATTCCAGAGGGCACCTTTGGAGTCCTGGAAAATTTGCAGCATCCGTTGGATTTGTGCAGATAGAAACAATAAGAGATTATGTCAGAAATCAGGAAGAGCATCACGCTCGATAGAACTTCAGTGGAAACCCCGCTCTCGCGAAGCGAGATTTGACTCCGCAGAGTCAAACCTTCAGGGCGGGGAGGAAGTCATTTATTATTTGGGGCAAGATTTATTAATTAAAAACTATAAGGATAAATATGTGCTTTACACCCCAAATATCTTTTATAATATTTGCAATAGAATGGATCTTGGGTTTTATTGTTCTGTGGAAAACCCCAAAGGGCAAATATAGGGGGATATATATCCTTTCTGCTTTAATACTATTTTGTTTAGGAGCATATCAATTTAGTCAATTTATGTTATGTATTTCCTTAGACGCTAATTTTTGGGGGAGGTTTGGATTCCTAGCATATAACATTCTTCCTGCTTTGGGATTACATTTTGCATATTCTTTGACAAATAGAAAAAATCTTTCAATATATTTAGTATATTCTTTTCCAATATTTTTTGGATTGATTGCAGTGTTATCAAAAGATTTTGTAGCAAGGGTAGAATGCAGCACCATTTACATAATTGTTGATCATTCATGGAGTGTGATGTGGGGGAATATATATGGGTTATATTATGCTTTTTTTATAGTTCTTACAGCACTGGTATTTTTAGATGCAATTAAAACTGAAAAGAATAAACAGCAGAAGAAGATATTCAAGGTCGGGTTGATAGGGATATTAGCATTCACTGTTCCGACTTTTATATTGGTAATGATCTTTCCTGCGTTGAATATTGCATTCCCTTCCATCCTTTGTGAATTTGCCGTTTTATTCGCAATATTTCTATTTTATATGATTGGATTGATAGAAAAAAGCCACCCAAGATGATATGCTAAAAAAGCTACGCTTTTTTGCATGGCAGGAACACTTCATGTTCTTCATAATAAAGGATATGTTACTTATCATATCTTAAATAAGAGAAAACCTTTTAAATCAAATTTAACTTAATTACTAATGGTAGTTTTAAGAGACATTGATTATATGAAAAACATTATTGCCTATATTGAAAAGAATATGTCTAGGGGATATACTCTTGATCAAATGAGATTCACATTAATGCAACATGGATATTCAAGGGCTGCAATAGACAGAGGAATAAGAACATATGAACATAATCATCCTGTAATTAAATTGATGCCCAAGGTTGAAGAGCCAGCGGCCGCTCCTGTTGAGCCTGTTGAAGAAAAGAAGGGATTCTTTTCAAAGATGTTTGGATTCTTTAGCAAGTAAATTAAGTGAATAAATTATTTAGTGAATAAGCAGGATGGGCCAAGGGGATTTTTAACAGTTTTTCTAATATTGCTTTAATTCATATATGTAATTCTCCATAAACTCTGCAATGACTTTATCCCTGAGAATAGTTAGATCCCCTTTTGAGGTTATTTCATATTTCTTAGAATCTTCTCCTATTTGCCAGCCCCATTCCTTCTTTTTAGTATATAAAGCGGGATCATCCAATTTACCCCTATTGTGACTATGTGGCTTCTTTTTTTTATTTTCAAGATCATCCCAGAGGTTTTCATGATAATCTTTTTCATACTTTTTTATTAGGCCAAGACCCATTATTCCAGAAATGGTTGTCGGATCATCCCGTATTCTGTTGCAGCAAGTTATGATTTTTGAGGAAGAAAGGCAGCTATCTTTTGCATGAAAATCCACTTCCCATTTTTGATTATTAATGCTAATAACAAATGCGTTAATATGCTTCTCAGAAATCCCCCCTATGCTTTTATCTTGTGGCTTAAGTGGGAATTTGGCATCTTTAAAGAATTTGGTCATGTAACTTTCAAATTGAAGCATTGAAAGGCAGGTTTCATCAAGATCCTGGCCTTTGATGTATTTCCTGCTACCCCTCCTATCACGAACAAATTCTTGAATTTCTTGGTCGTCCATTTTTTCCTTTCTAAACTAATCAGTGGTGATTTAAATACTTATCTGGGGAAACAGCCTCGATAATCCTTTGATAAGGAATAAATTGGGGCAAATTTGTGCTTTAATCATAAGGTTTATAAGTTACTCCCAATGTATATCTTTATAGCGGGATAGAGGAGCCTGGAGTCCTCGCAAGGCCCATAACCTTGAGATCGGAGGTTCAAATCCTTCTCCCGCTACTCATGTTCAAATGAATGTTCAAATGAAAAAAAGAGTTTTTATCATACATGGCTGGGGGGGATGCCCTGACAAAGGCTGGCTTTTGTGGCTTAACAAAGAGCTTTCTTCAAAAGGATTTGAAGTTCATTCTCTTGAGATGCCCAATAAAGAAGAACCTAAAATGGGCGAGTGGATAAATTTTTTGAAACTTAATGTTAAAAATCCTGATGAGGATACCTACTTTGTTGGTCATAGCATAGGATGCCAGGCGATAATGAGATATCTTGGCACTTTGAATTCTGCCAAAATTGGAGGAGTAATATTTGTGGCTGGATGGTTTTCATTGAAAGGGCTTGAAAGTGAGGAGGAGAATGAAATTGCAGAACCTTGGCTCAAAACTTCAATAAATTTAAATAATGTCAAGAAAATAATAAAAAAATCCGTGGCAATATTCTCAGATAATGATCCATATGTCCCTATTAGAGACTCCAAGATATTTCAAAGGGAACTTGGCTCAAAAGTAATCTTTGAAAAGAAAAAAGGGCATTATATAGAAAACGTGACTAAACAAATTCCGGTTGTTCTAAAAGAATTATTGGAGATGATGAAATGAATCTTCTTTTAGGAGTAGATGATGCCGGAAGAGGACCAGTTATTGGAAACATGTTTCTAGGGGGCGTTTTAATTGATTCCGAACAGGAGGCTTTTCTCAAGGAACAGAATGTTAAGGATTCAAAGCTTTTATCCCATCCAACAAGAGTAAGGCTTTCAAAGATAATAGAAAAGAATTCAATAGCCCATAAAGTTGTTAGTGCAACTCCTGAGGAAATTGACCATTATGTTGAAACAAATAGTTTGAATACCTTGGAAGCTATGAAGATGGCAGAGGTCATTGATTTTTTAAAAAAGAAAGCAGGGGGAAAGAATAAGATAGAAGTTGTTGTTGATTGTCCTTCAATAAACATTTCTGCTTGGACAGAAAAATTGGTGGGCTTTGTGAAGAACACTGAAGGTTTAAGCATTAAGTGCGAGCATAAGGCCGATGCGAACCATATTTCAGTTTCTGCTGCATCAATCCTTGCAAAGGTGGCAAGGGAAGGGAATGTTGAAGACATAAGGAAGAAAATAAAGATCAATTTTGGATCCGGATACCCTGCCGATCCAAAGGTTAAAGAATTTTTAATCAAACATGGCAGAAAATTTGAAAATTCTGGAATAATAAGAAAGTCATGGGGAACTTGGAAGGCCATTGTTGAGAAAAACGGACAGAAAAAATTATTCTAGAAAATTGATTTTAATATCCAATTTACGTCGATAAATGCTGAAATCATTGAGGGAAAGAACCACTAATTTTATATACCTATTTCTATTTTCCTAGCCTATGATAAGAAGCATAAAATGCTTCCGTCATGCCGGGAAGCATGGCCTTCCAAGCATAATAAAAAGAGAGACAGCATGACTTTTATAAAAAAACTTACCATGCAGGGATTTAAGAGCTTTGCAAAGAAAGTTGAGATTCCTTTTGATACAAAGCTTAACATAATATTAGGTCCAAATGGCGCGGGAAAAAGCAACATCACTGATTCTATATGTTTTGTACTTGGAAGATTGAGTGCCAAGAGCATGAGGGCGGCCAAGGCCTCGAATTTGATCTATAACGGGGGAAAGAGCCATTCTCCTTCTCCGGAAGCATTTGTAGAGCTTCTTCTTGATAATTCAAATAATACATTTGCAATTGACAAGCCCGAGGTAAGCATTTCCAGAACAGTAAGAAAGAATGGGATAAGCACTTATAGGGTTAACAATGAAGTAAAGACAAGGCAGGAAATTCTTGAGCTTCTTGCCCAGGGGGGAATAGATCCAAATGGTTTCAATATAATCCTTCAGCAGGAAATAGCCAAATTCATAGAAATGCATCCTGAGGAAAGAAGAGGAGTCATGGAAGAGGTCGCAGGAATTTCAATCTATGAAGATAGGAAGAACAAGAGCATGAATGAAATGAACAGGACTGATGAAAAATTGAAAGAGGTAAGAACGATATTAAATGAAAGAACAGCATATCTGAGAAATCTTGACAAGGAAAGAAGCCAGGCCCTGAATTATGAAAGTTTGAGGAGGGGAATTGAGAGAGACAAGGCAGCATTATTGTTCAGGCATTTGGAAGACAAGAAAAAAGAGAATGGGGACATTGAAAAAAGCCTATCTGATAAAGGCAACCATATTGCAAGGGCCAAAGAAACAATCTCCGGAATGGAATCAAAAATCTCTTTTATGAACGGGGAGATAGATAAGATAAACAAGCACATTGAACAAGCAACAGGAGTTGAGCAAGAAAAACTTCATGAGGAAGTTGCTCAGCAGAAGGCAGAGGTTGCAGTATTGTCTGTTAGACTTGAGAATCACCAACAGCAATTGACTGAATTGGAAAAAAGAAGAGAGCAATTGGAAAAAGAATTGACAAGAAGTCTTGATGAAATTGAAACTCTGAAGGCCACATTTCCAAAGGATGATCTGAAGAAGCTACTCCAGTCAAAGAATGCCTCATTATCTTCTCTTGAAGAAAAGAAAGAGAGACTTGACAAGTTTAGAACAGAATTAATAAAAGTTACAAGCGATCTTCACCACAATAGAAATAATTTTTCATACCTTGTGCAAAAGGGAAGCCAGCTGAACGAGAAAATATTGGAATTGGAAAGAAACACTCCAAAAGAATTTGCAAAGCTTGAATCAATCCTGGATAAAATCAAAAAATCCCTGACTGAGCTAGATTCTCTTGAGAAAAGCAGACAGCTTCTTTCAAATAATGCTGCAGAATTCAGAAAAGAAATATTCCTGATAGAGAAGATAAAAAAGGACATAAGGGACTTGGATGTTTGCCCGGTTTGTAAAAGAAAGGTGACCTCTGAACATATTGGAGAGGTTCATTCAAAATCTGATTCTGATATAAAGAATCTTCAAAAAAAGCTTGAGAATTCTATAAAATCCCATTTGGACGCTGAAGAAAAAATAATTATGTTGAAGAAAAATCTTGAGATGTTAAATGAGACTTCTGGAAGATTGAAGGTGTTTAAGGTGAATGAAGAAAATCTTAATGATAAGCGAATGGAGAAGGAGATAATAGAGGATGAGGTCAGGGCTCTGGAATCTAACATCAATGCTCTTGAGAAGAAAGCAGCAAGCCTTGAGATAGAGATAAAGAAATTCGGAGATTTTGAAAAAACATATACTCAAATGAGAGAAGAGTTTAAGGAATTGACTAAGAAAAGCGAGTCAAGATCCCAGGTTGAGTTGAAGTTGATGTCTTTGGAACAGGAAATTGAAAGGATAAAAGAAATAATCAAAAAATTCCCTGCAGATAAGAAATCTCTTGGGAATACTATAAAAGAATTTACGCATCAGTTGAAAGAGAAGCAAGGTGTGATGGAAGACAAAGAAGCAAAGGAAAAGGCAATGTATGAGACATTTGATAAACTTTTCAAGAAAAGATCAACTCTTCAAAATCAGCTTAGGGAATTGGAACATAAGAATATGGAAAACAAGCTCAAGCTCAGAGGAGTTGAGGAAGAAGTTAACATACTGAGGATTGCTAAGGCAAAGACCTCTGCGGAGTTGGAAACATCAACTAATGAATTCGAGCAGTATAAGCATCTAGATATTGAATCTTTGAAGCTTAAGCAGTCTAAAAATGAAATAGAAGCCAGAATAAAGAGGAATGAAACTGAAATGATCAAGATAGGGACTGTTAATCTCAAGGCTCTAGAGGTTTATGAGAAGGTTAAGGAAGAGTATGAGAAAATAAATGAAAGGGTGTTGAGGCTTGAACAGGAAAAGCAAGATATTCTTAACATCATTGCAGAGATAGATAGAAAGAAGAAAACAACTTTTATGAAAACATTTGACAGCATAAATGGGATTTTCTCAAATAATTTCCTAAGGCTCGGAGCAAGAGAAGCATTCCTATCTCTTGAAAACAGGGAAAATCCATTTGAGGGGGGAATAAATATTGATGTAAAGCTGGCAAAGGGAAAATACCTTGATGTAAACTCTTTGTCTGGGGGAGAAAGAACACTTGTTGCACTTAGCCTTATATTTGCAATACAAGAGCTTAAGCCTTATTATTTCTATATCTTTGATGAGATAGATGCCGCATTGGATAAGAAGAATACTGAAAGGCTTTCAGATCTTTTGAAAACTTATATCAAGAATGCACAGTATATAGTGATTACACATAATGATCATCTTATTTCAGATTCTCCAATACTTTTCGGAGTTACAATGCAGGACGGGGTTTCAAGGGTTCTTAGCCTGAGAGTTTAGAAATAAAAAATAATTAATTATTTTTTTCTAGGAGATTTTTTTACAGTATCTTCATCGAAGAAATCTATTATCTTCTTCCAGAATCCTGTTGCGAAGATTATTATCAATATTAGTAGTGAAATCATCCCAATTAGATAATCTTTGTAGGCTGAGAAATTCAATAAGGATTTTTTGGCATTATCCAAATTAAATTGTGTAATGTTGGAATCAACGCCCCCTGATTCTTCGACATTTTCAGTTATGTCTTCAATTTCTTCAGTTGCTTCTTCCGCATTGGAAGTTTCTTCAACATCTTCAATTGTTACTTCTTCTAGTGTGATTGTTTCATTCAATACCTCGGTTTTTCCCAAACCAAATATTCTTGAGAAGAATCCAACCTTTTCAACAGTCTCAGCTGTTTCAACAGTTTCATTTAACATTATTTCATCTGCCTCATTTAATTCGATGGTTGCTTCTTCAACCTTAATTACATCTTCAATTATTTCTTCTTCTACTTCTTCAGAAACCCCGGTTACATTGTTCTCAAATTCAGAAACTATTGTTTCCATTGAAAAATTCTCACTGCCAGTGTTTTCAAAATTGGAATCTTCCACATTTGATTCTTCCTGGGAATTTAATGAAAATATGCTTGCAGTTTGAGTCCAAACTGTTCTAAAGAATGATCCTATCTTGGAGAACATCTTTGAAAAGAATCCCTTTTGTGATTCTTCATCTACAGGTTCAGAAGACATTCTCTCATTTACAACAGTTATTTTAATATCTTCAGAGGATACTAAGTTAGTATCTTTTACCCTTGAATATATGCTTAGATCATAATCTCTAAGCTCGGTAAATGATGGGGGGGAAATATAAACATAGATGGTTTCAGATTTTTCGGGAGATAGAGTGATGATCTCTGGATTGATCATTGAAAATAAGGATGCATCTCCATCCAAACCTATTATGAAAGTTGATTCTTCCAATCCATCATTTTTAACTTCTATGGCAATTATGCTTGCTCCCTCAAGGGACACTTCAATTGAGTCTTTTTCAGAAGAAATATCTGAGGAGAAGCAGTCTTCAGGATATTTGGTATTTATTATAAAAGTGCTTTCCGACCGTGTGGCTCCAGAAGCAATTACTTTTATTTCATATTCTCCTGCTTCCATATCTGAGGGGAATTTTATATCTACATACACTTCTTTGCTTTCATTGCGCTCTACAAACATAGAATCTTCACTTAATGATGCCCATGAGGGGCCTTCTATGCTAAGGTCAATGTCTTCATGAAGCTTTCCAGAATTCCTTATGGACAATAGGTAGGAATATTCTTTATCCATATTGCATATGGTCTCTTTATCATTTTCGAAGTTCATTGAAAGTTCATGGCAATTTTCCACACTCATAACTGTCTCTGCCTTTTTGTTTACATTGCCATATTCAGACAATGCATTGACTTTTATTGTGAAGTTTCCTGCAGAATCTCTGGGAGGATTCATTATTAAATTGATGATGTTGCTTTCTCCAGAATCCACATCCGCACTTTTTTCATAGGTGATCCAATCTGGGCCATCAATATCTATGCTAAATGAGTTGTCAGAACTGCCCTCATTTGAAAGGGTTAGGGGAACAATCAACTGTTCATTTTCACATGCAAAATATACCCTATTTTCAAAGTTCAATGAGTAGTCATAGCATGGCTGGATATCCATCTCAGACTTTGCAGATAAGGACGAAAAATAACGTGATGGCTTAAGTTTGAATGTTATATCGTATTGCCCGTTTATATTGCAAGGAGCATGGACAAATGCGATTATTTCCTTTTCTTCTCCAGATGATGCTCTGAATGACTGTTCTGAAAATTCGATCCATCCTTTAAGGGTTCCTTCAGCACTCAATGTGAAATTCTCTGAATAATCTGCATTGTTCACTATATTCAGAACAAACTCGGTCTTTTGGCAAGGGCAAGTTACTTTCTTGCTTTCTGCGCTGAATTCTGTTTTCTGACAATCTTTTACAGTTATGGAATAATCATGTTCTTTTTGCTCAGAACCGTCACTTAACTTTATCCTGAGAGTGTAATCTCCAGGACTTATCTTGCTTGAGGGAGTAATGTAAGAATATATGTTCTGGCTTCCTTCTGTTGAAAACGAATTTGGAACGGTGGTTGAGAATGTTGAGGCAGTCCCTTCTTGAGAGACTGTGAATGTGCCGCCGCCTTCAACAAGGGAAGATAGCATCTTTGTGCTTCCTATGCATATGGATGCGCTCTGTGAATCTGAAGATATTGAAAATGCTGAAACGGTTCCAGCCATGAGCAATATTAGGAATAATGCTGAAAAAATATTGGATATTTTTGCCATTTTCACCGTAATTATATGTTCATGAGTGGGTCAAGAACGCTTAAAAGCTTTATCGTTCTTGAAAAGAGATTTTTCCATCTATCTTTTGAGAACGCACGGGAATTGAAGACAATTCCCGGACGCCGAAAATTCTTAAAATTTTCCTGCGCCAGAAATCAAAGATTTCTAAGCGTCGAGAATAATAACTATGGCATCGGATATTTAGAAAAGAGAGTCAATGCAATCAAATAAAAAGAAAAAAAGAATGTCCAGGAATAGGTAAAAAATCCTTTGAGATTTTTTGCGTGTCCAAAAGCAAAGCTTTTGAGCATGTTTAACAATTCCTGAGCATGTCTGAAATCATAAGATTTCAGGATTTTAAAAAAATAAAAATTAAATAAAACTCTGCCTTGGCGTCTCCATGTTTGCACGATTCTAGTAGTAGCTTTCTTCGACTTCAGTCTCGTCTTCAGATTTTCTTGATTTAACAAGAACTGCAACTAAGGCAACAAGCACTATCGCGAGTACAACAACGGAGATCAACATTGTGTCGACCTTCCATGTGCTTTTCTCGATATTTGTTGTCAAAGTCAATTCTTTGACGGTCTTTCCATCGCTCTCTACTGCTACTGTGAATGTATGCTCTCCTGCCATTGCCTTGTCAGAAACTGTCAAGGCGAGGTCAACAAGCTGACTTGAGTCAGGATTGAGCTTTACGCTCAGAGGATTGACGTCATATGATGCCCATCCGTCCAATCCCCTAATGGAGACTGAATAGGTCTGCGCAGCATTTCCAAGGTTCAAAAGGTGCAGCTGATAAACTCCTGTGGATCCCTGTTTCAAGTCAAGAGACTTTTCAACAGCGACTACATCGGTTGAATCGGCAGCCTTCTGTATACCGTTAACTGTAACGGTCTTGGTTGTCTTTACATCGAGGTTGTCATTATGGACCTCTACCGTTAAGGTGTAGGTTCCTTTCAATGCATCCTTTGATATTCTCAAAGGTACATCAATTGTAGTGACATCTTCGTTGCTATCCTCATCCATGGCTTTTATATCGCCAGCATATTCTTCCTCATAGAGGCCAAGTTCGGTTGAACTGATTTTCAGATAAACGTCTTCCTGTTTGTCAGATCCGATGTTTTTTATGACAACGGTCATCTTTGCTGTTTTACCAGCTTCCAAAACAGAAGGCACTATGACTCTCTGGATTTCCAGAAGGTCATTCTTTCTCTGAACTGTCAGATCGTATTCTGCACTTTCAAGAACATGTCCTTTTCCGTCCTTAATTTGGACTAAAAGGCTGTACTCTTCGCCTGATGCAGATGTTTCCACATCATCAGCAAGCTTAAGTTTCAAGTTCTTCTTGTACACAACACCACTCAAAGCGTCTACAGGGTTTGTAGACACCTCAGTTTTCTTTCCATGGCCGTAGGAAAGCTCTACTTCCACAACTACATCGCTAGCATTTTCGTCCAACACGTACATGACTTGCACAGGCAGGGTATCTCCAGCTTCTACACTGAGGGATGTTTCCCATACTGATACGTCATCCACTGTTACGGACATTTCTGCTAACGCTGTGGGTACTGCTAAAATAAGCAATACAAACATTGCGGTTAATAGCTTTTTCATTTTTGGATGAACATTAAGGGTTTTCATTGTTTTTGTCATTTTAAAGTAGTTAATTTGTTATTTAAACCTTTCGGTGAAATTATGTTTTTTATATATTTTTATTAGACTGACAGTATCATATATCCTGAGGCGCTTGAATCTTCTGAGCTCATCTTGACTCTTGCAAGATAATCTCCACTCAATCCTTCAGTATTCAAATCAAAGTATTTTACAGTGTTTGAAGTTATGTCAAATCTGAATATGTTTGTTGGAGCATTTGGGGCTTCAATATTTACTTCTACTTTTACATCTTCCATTTCATTACCATTATTTCTTATCATCAACATTCCATCTCCGAATGATTCTACGCTCAAATCTTTAACATTTATTGTGGTTTCTGTTTCATCGGCATCCAAGGATCCGATAGGAACAACTGTTGCTGAAACTGTGTCTGAGTCAGAATCACTTGAAAGATCTGTTACTGTGAAAGTTAGGGTTTCTGAGCCTGTCCATCCAAGTGAAGAAGTGATTGTTGCAATGTTGCTTGAATCTATGCTTACTAATATATTGGAATTTCCAGTTACTGTCCAAATAAGGCTAGGGATGGCATCATCTGCATCAGTGACATAATTGTTTAGATTAATAATATGGCTTGTTCCTTCTTCAATTGTGAAGTCGGGAATATTGGAGATTATTGGGGCGAGATTTGTTACAGTTAGACTGAGGCTTGTGTCCATTACACTATGTCCTATACTATCTGAGGCAATTATTCTTACAGTATATATTCCCCCAACATCATTGTAATCTGAAGGAGTAATTATTACTTGTATATCTGCTGCATCATTGCTTATTGCTCCGGTTTCAACAGTGCTTATCAATGCCTGTGTAGCAGCATTATGAAGTGTTACAGTATAAGATATAGAAGGATTTGCAGAAGTTAAAGTCATATCAAAATATACAGATTCTCCTTTGTCTATAGTTATAGATGAAAGACCATTTTGCCATGAAGGAAAGCCTATAATTGTAGCCAGGGCAAATGAACTTATAAGAATCAAACCCAAGATTGCAAGGGTGGGCATTTTGAAGAATTTACTTATCATTTTTTATCCTTTGAATATCTTTTTGGAATTTCTTCAGATTCGCCTATTGGGACGCTTATTCTAAAAGTATAATTGGCAACTCCTTTTCTACTAACCATTATTCCGGCTTCAATGTTGGTGCCATTATAAATATTTAGATTGAGTCCTGCTTCAATATATCCATTTTGTTTAGAATTATCATATAAATCTCGGTCAATAGGGTTGGTTATTGTTACACCGCCATAAGTTTGGCTTTCTCTTCCATGAACCTCTCCAGTGTTATTTGTCCATGTGCTACCCATTCCACCATGTGCACTCAAATAGCTGTTAAGTTTCATTTTTGCACCGATTTGAGCAGCATATGCTTTGAATTCATTGTCTGTTTCTGTTTGATTAGTGTATGAAATTCCTCTTGAAGTTGTTCCAGAATTGTAGAATTTGTTAGATGTGTAATTGTCTCCAGTCATTGCAACACGGCCTTCCAAAGACCATTTTCCTTTTCTGTCTTTCATTGGAACACTGATGTTCAATGAAGGAGCATAATGTAATCTTCCTCTTACTTTATCTCTTATGCCCATAAGCCCAATTCCTGCTTCCCATCCATAAATAGTTACAGTTTCCTTTTTCTTTGGAACAATTTTCTCTGAAACTTCAGGGGCTTTGAATTCTTCAACCACTGTAGGGCCCGATTTCAAAATATTAACGCTTGGGAAAGATTCTTTTGTAAACTGTCCGTAATTGCTAGGAAGAGTGGTTGATGTTGATGCTGACAAAATTAAAGGTTTTTCTAAAGATACAAAATTATTTTTAGCAGCTTCTCCGGGTTTGCTTAATGCAAATTTATTACAATAATTATCCTTGTTGTCAAGCAATTCGAGATCGATACCTATTCCAGTTAGGGTGCCAAAACTTTTCTTGGTTTCCTTACAGAAATTGTCTATGAAAAATTCTCCATTGTTCAGATCAATTTTGTAATCAAAATGAGTTAGGTAGTATTTGCCATTTTTCAGAGATTCATCATTTATGAATCTCTTAAATTTAGATTCATCTAAACTTAGTCCATGGTTCGTAATCTGTTCATTAACTCTGGGGAAGATTCTTTCTTTGATATCTTGAGAATTTGATGTAAGATCTACATTGAAAAAACTTCCTGAAAGAATATTTGAAGAAGGGCTATAGCTAGTGATTGATAATTCTGACTTTTTCTCCACCTTTGTAGATTTTGCGGCAGTCTTCTTTTTTATAATGTTAACAGTTGCAGTGTCAGAACTTTTGTTTGTAGAATATTGATCGCCCTGGGTTGGAGCAGCATTTGCTAGATTTAAGTTTGCACCTAAAAATGCTCCTGCCAAAATGTTTATCAATTTTTTATTCATTTTTTCTCGTTTGTTTTTTGAATGTTAACTTGTATTTAAACCTTTCGCCCGTATTAACGGGCTAGTAGTATCATTTATTTGACTGTGTTCAAATAATCAATGATTATCTTCTCTTGTTCAGGGGTGAAAACATCTTCTTTTTCTTCATATGATCCATCTGTTCCCTTATTTACATATTTAATTTTTGCAGAGGGTCTTTCCAGGTCTCCGATTATTATGTCCAGTGTATTTGAATTGTATTTTTCTTCGCTGAAATTTGCTCCCAGGGCCTCCTTCAACTTCTTCCTTGCAAGCACTTTGAAAACATAATGCAACATATTCTCAGGATTGCTAACTTTCTTGTCCCTTATCTCGCTTGAAACTTTGAAGTAAGGATGGGCCCCTTTCTTGAATTCTACCTTATATTCTACATTGCTGGAATATCCTACAAGCTCTTCTGCACTCAAGGATGTCTTTTGTTTTTCTAAAAATTCTCTTTTAGTACTCTCAACCTGTCTGTTGGCTTCTATAACTTCTTGTTCAAGGGAACTTGCTTTCTCTGCAAGGGCGTCTTTTTCCTTTTCTACAAGTCGCATCTTTATTGTGGAACTTGAAATTGTAGTATTCGCTGTTTCTAAGTTTTGAGAGTAAATACTTGATTTATTAGAATAGTGCATGCATGATCCTGCAAATATCATTGCAGCTGCTGCGCATCCTGACGATCCCGTTATCCATATTCTTTTCTTTCTTTTCTTGTCATCAAATACCTTCTGCAGAGCACCATCATTCTTTTTCAGATCGGCTGCCAGATCTCTGGCATTCTCTGCATCGTTTTGACAATAGGAGTTTATTCTCTCTAAACCGCCATTTGTGAGTCCATCTCCACAGGACTCTTCATGTTTTTCTTGATTATTACTTACCATTTTCTTCTCCATTATCGTATGATTCAAGCATATTATTCTCAATCTTATCTCTTCCGATTATTCCTTCAATGCCCCTCCATTCTTCGGGACCATCATTGAACTCATCGTGAGTTTTGGTTAAAAGATTATATGCGATGAACTTTGCCATGCCATCATATTGGTTTACTGCATCTGATTTCTTTGTTTCCTTAAAGAATTTCGTCATAGCTTCTTCATTATGGCAATTATGCAATCTTGGATCATATTTTGCCAGAATAAGGGATGCTCCAAGATTTGTTGATTTTTCAACAATCTCTTCATCAAAAACTAGGCCATGTCCATTCAAATTATGTATCTTTAATCCCTCTTCAGTTCCATCTATGCTTGTTAGATTATGGACCGCATCTCTGAATACATTTTGGCAATGCAAAAATTTTCCCATGCTACTAACCTTTGAGAATATAAGGCCATAGGCCATATTATTTATTGCATTTTTGTAAAGACCTAATACTTCTCCCTTAACTTTCCCCTTGCTTATATTTTTGTTTAGAGAATTATACAAATCATCCAAATTATCCCTATTTGACTCAATTATCTCTGTAAGTTTCTTTTTTACATCATCATTTGAAAGACCATTTGTTACCTTGTCCTTTATCTTTTTATTTATAGAATATAACAGTTCATGAAGGATTATTTTACGACCAACCCCTAGAGAAACTATTTCATCCTGGGTTACCAGGAACTTGTAATCAGCCATATTTATGAAAGGGATGATCTCCTTAGTATTATTAGATCCTGCAACGTCGATTATGATCGGGTTATACTCTTTTGATTTGACAAGCCTTGAAATATCACCAACCATATTCTCCACAAATTCTGGATGGTTGTCAAGGTAACTTTCAAATCTGAAGCTTTGTTCTCCACCAATTATTTTATATCTATCAACATTTGTGTGAATTATAAGATCTTTGAATGGCTTTTTTTCCGCGGCATAATCAAATAGGCTTGCTGATTTAGCTTCGGGAGAGATTACTCTTGAAACCAGTGATCTTAATGTTGCTTTTCTAAGGTCTGCATCTATATGCAAAACTCCTTTTTTCTTACTTTTGAATTTGTAATTATATTCGCTTTTTAGAACATCTGCAATTTTGGATTGCTCCAGAGCCATCCCTATGGCAAGTTCTCTAGAAAGAGTTGTTTTTCCGTCTCCGGCTCTTCCAGAAAAAACAATTATCTTGCTCTCAGTATTCGGATTAAAAAGACCATTATAGATCTGCTTAACATTATTTTTGTTTATCCTTTCCATTCTTATTTCCTGTCAGAATCCCTTTTTTCTGTAGGATTATCTAGTCCCATGACCACCTTCATCTTATCATAAGTTATTTTTAATTTTCCATGTTTTTCTATAAGGTTGAAATAATCATTGTTTAGGGCAGAATGTTTAGAATTTAATTTTGCAAAATCTTCTTTGAGATTTGCAATCTCCCCATTATAATCATTTTCTTTTTCTTCAAAATCCTTTTTTAGATTAATCTTGCTTTCTTCAGTTGTTGAAAG